>NZ_JBXUOV010000018.1:0-55116 GCF_057196585.1 Micromonospora sp. ATLC20 | reverse complement strand
GGTCGGTGCGGGCGGTCCGACGGGCGGCGCGTGGGCCGGACGGGCCGACGACATCGGGGCCGGTGAGCTGGTCGCGGAGGCGCTGGACGCGCTCGTCGACGCCGCCGCCCGGGTGGCCTTGACCGACACCCGGCTGCACCGGGGGATGCGCCCGGTCGGTGCGGTGCCGCGCTGGTTGGCCGCGCTCACCGGCCCGGAACGCGCCTTCCCGCACGAGCCGGACGCGCTGGCGACGCTGCGCGACGAACTGGACACCTGGCAGCGCGACGCCGCGGGCGGCGCGGTACGGGCCACGTTCCGCCTCGTCGAACCGGCCGTCGACCCGGTCGCCGAACTGGTCGAGGACGCCGTGTGGCGGGTCGAGTTCGGCCTGCACCCGGCCGACGAGCCGGGACTCGTGGTCGACGCCGCGCACATCTGGCAGCGGCCCGCACCGGCGCTCGCCGCCCGGGGCGTGGAGCCGCAGGAGACGCTTCTCGCCGAGCTGGGCCGGGCCAGCCGGCTGTGGCCCGAGGTGGACGCCGCGCTGCGTACCGCCGCGCCCGAGGGCATGGAACTGGACGCCGAGGGCGCACACCGGTTCCTGCGCGAGGGCGCGCCGGTGCTGCACGCGGCCGGGTTCGGGGTGCTGCTGCCGTCGTGGTGGCGGCGTTCCTCGTCGCGGCTGGGGGCGCGGCTGCGGGCGCGCAGCCGTACCGCGCCGGGTGCTGTCGCCACCAACACCGGGAAGCTGGGGCTGGACGCGCTCGTCGACTACCGCTGGGAGCTGGCGCTCGGCGACGAGCCGCTGACCGCCGAGGAACTGGCGTCGCTGGCCGACCTGAAATCGCCGCTGGTCCGGCTGCGCGGCCGGTGGGTCGAGCTGGACCCGCAGCGGCTGGAGGCCGGGCTGAAGCTGCTGCGGTCCTCCGGCGAGCTGACGGTGGCCGACCTGCTCCGGATGGGACTGTCCGGTGACGACAGTGCCGGTGAGCTGCCGGTGCTGGACGTGGTCGCCGACGGCGCGCTCGGCGAACTGCTCGCCGGTGAGGCGGAACGGCGGCTCACCCCGGCCGACCCGCCGCCGGGGTTCACCGGGACGCTGCGGCCGTACCAGCGGCGCGGGCTGGCCTGGCTGGCGTTCCTCCAGTCGCTCGGGCTCGGCGGCATCCTCGCCGACGACATGGGCCTCGGCAAGACCGTGCAGCTGCTCGCGCTGCTCGCCGGGGACCCGCCGGAAGCCGGGCCCACGCTGCTGGTCTGCCCGATGTCGCTCGTCGGCAACTGGCAGCGCGAGGCGGCGAAGTTCGCGCCCGGGCTGCGCGTACACGTGCACCACGGCGCCGAGCGCGCCCGGGGCGAGAGCTTCGCGACCGCAGTGGGCGAGGCGGACCTGGTGCTCACCACGTACTCGGTGGCGGCCCGGGACGCGTTCGAGCTGGCCGGCGTCGACTGGCACCGGGTGGTGGTGGACGAGGCGCAGGCGATCAAGAACGCCGCCACCCGCCAGGCCGAGGCGGTCCGGTCGCTGCCCGCGCGGCACCGGGTCGCGGTCACCGGTACGCCGGTGGAGAACCGGCTCGCCGACCTCTGGTCGATCATGCAGTTCGCGAATCCGGGGCTGCTCGGCCCGGCCGCGACGTTCCGCAAGCGCTTCGCCGAACCGATCGAGCGGCACGGCGACGCCGAGGTCGCCGAGCGGCTGCGCCGGATCACCGGCCCGTTCGTACTGCGCCGTCTCAAGACCGACCCGACGATCATCACCGACCTGCCGGAGAAGCTGGAGATGGAGGTGGTCTGCAACCTCACCGCCGAACAGGCCGCCCTCTACCAGGCCGTGGTCGACGACATGATGGCGAAGATCGAGTCCAGCGACGGCATCGAGCGGCGCGGGCTGGTGCTGGCCACCATGACCCGGCTCAAGCAGGTCTGCAACCATCCCGCCCAGCTGCTGCACGACGGATCCGCGCTCGACGGCCGGTCCGGCAAGCTGGAACGCCTCGACGAGATCGTCGACGAGGTGCTCGCGGCGGAGGAGAAGGCGCTGCTGTTCACCCAGTACGCCGAGTTCGGCGGCATGCTGCGCGGGCACCTGTCGGCGCGTACCGGCCGGGAGGTGCTGCTGTTGCACGGTGGCGTCGGCAAGGCCGAACGGAACGCGATGGTGACCCGGTTCCAGACGCCGCAGGGTCCGCCGCTGTTCGTCCTGTCCCTCAAGGCCGGCGGCACCGGGCTGACCCTGACCGCCGCCAACCACGTGGTGCACGTGGACCGGTGGTGGAACCCGGCCGTCGAGGACCAGGCCACCGACCGGGCGTTCCGCATCGGACAGCGCCGCCGCGTCCAGGTACGCAAGTTCGTCTGCGCCGGCACCGTCGAGGAGAAGGTGGCCGCGATGATCGCCGACAAGCGCAGCCTGGCCCGGTCGGTGGTGGGCAGCGGCGAGCAGTGGGTCACCGAGCTGTCCACCGACACGCTGCGCGACCTGTTCCGGCTGGAGGCCGGGGCGGTGGTCGAGTGAGCCCGTTCAACCGGTTCGAGGACTACGGGCCGCCGGTACGCGTCGAGGGCGGCCTGCGGGCGCGCAGCACCAGGGGCGCGATCGGTCAGTCCTGGTGGTCCCGGCGCTTCGTGGAGGTGCTGGAGTCGTTCGCGCTCGGCTCCCGGCTCACCCGCGGCCGGGCGTACGCGCGCCGGGGCCAGGTGCTCCGGCTGGACGTGTCGCCGGGCGAGGTCACCGCCGAGGTGCAGGGCTCCCGGCCACGGCCGTACCCGGTGCGGATCGGGCTGGCCGCGTACCCGGAGAGGGTGTGGCGGCGGATCGAGGCCGAACTGGCCGGGCAGGCGTTCTTCAGCGCCCGGCTGCTCGCCGGTGACCTGCCGGCCGAACTGGAGGAGCTGTTCGCCGAGGCGGGCGCGCCGCTGTTCCCGGCCGAGATCGGCGAGCTGGACCAGCGCTGCGGCTGCCCCGACTTCGCGGTGCCGTGCAAACACCTGGCGGCCACGTTCTATCTGCTCGCCGAGGCGTTCGACGCGGACCCGTTCCACCTGCTGCACTGGCGCGGCCGATCCCGCACCGAGCTGCTGGACCGTCTGCGTACGCTGCGCGCCGCCGATACCGGCAGCTTGGGCGGAGCCGGCGGTCCGGGCGGAATCGGTGGCGCGGGTGCGGGCGCGGAGGCGGTGCCGGGTGTCGAGCCGGAGCCGACCGGTGTGCCGGTGGTCGGCGCGGCGCGGGCCCTGGCCGGGTTGCCGCCGGTCGAGGCGGACGCCGAGCCGGATCGGTTCTGGTTGTCGCCGGTGGCGCTGCCGGACCGTCCGCCCACGCTCGCTACCGGCCCGGAGCTGCTGCTGCGCCAGCTCGGTTCACCCGGTGCCGGGATCGGCGGGCCGGGCCTGGCCGAGCGGCTGCGCCGGGCGTACCGGGAGTTCGGCCGCGGCGAAGCCGCGTCCCCCCGGGAGTTCGGTCGCGGCGAAGCCGCGTCCCCCCGGGAGTTCGGCCGCGGCGAAGCCGCAGGCGAGCGTTAATAAGGGGCCCCTCCTTACACCTAAAGGAGGCGGCGGCGGAAGCGCCACATCACTGCGGCGTTGGCGACGAGCACCACCGCGCAGATCGCCCCGGCGAGCCGTCCGACGAGCACTGTCATCGCCGGTAGCGACGCCCACAGCACGATCGTCAACAGCATCATGTACCGGCCCCGGCGGCCCTTGATCCGGCTGTCCAACCGGGCGAAGAATCGTGGATCACTCTCTCGTAGCTGGCGGGTGATCTGTTCGAACCTGCGCTGATCCTCTTGGCTGAGCATGGCGGTGCCTTCCCCTCACGGCTTCAGCGGTTCGGCGGCATACCCGGATCGGAGGCGGGTCACGCGCCGCCGCTGCTGCTGTTTCGCCGGACCGGACAGGCGGAACGAGGTTCTCAGCGCAGGCTTATCCGTACCTTAAGTTTCGGTGAGGCGGTGAACGCTCCCGGCGGCGTCACCGGGGTGCGAAACCTCGCATCCGGTCGGTGCGCGCCCGGGTCGGCCCTGCTCCGGAGGTCGCCGCGTCCCCGCCGCCCCGCCGGCTGCTTCGCGGCGGGCCTGAGCACCGTCTTAAGTGCGCTCACGAGCGCGTTCGGCGCGCCTTGAGCGCTCGGGACGGCATGGCTACTTTCCCGTAGGCAACTTCTCCGGCAACCGTCGCCGCCCCTGCGCCACCCGACCCCCCGGGTGGCAGGCGTGCCGGCGCTCGAAGAAAACGGGATAGGTACATGGCCGACCTGAACGTGCCACCGCGTCGCCCCCGGGACGACCGCGGCTGGGACGGATACCAGCACCCCCATCCGGACGGGTACCGCGACCCGCACGCCGCGCCGCACGCCGGCGCTCACCCGGCCTCGGGCCCGCAGTGGGTCGGGCCGAACGGCTTCGCCCCGGCCGCGCCGGCCCCCGCCGGCTACCCCCAGTCCGGCGGCTACGCCCAGCCCGCCGGTGGGTACGGCCCGCCGCCCGGCGGTGGACTGCCCGACCTGGACGACGACGGCGACGAGGCCCCGAAGCGTGGCCGGCGCCGGGCGCTCGCCACCCTCGGCGGTGCCGTGGTGGTCGCCGGTGGCGCCGCCCTGGCCATGTCCCCGCAGGTGCGCGGCCTGTTCAGTGACGCGCCGGCCGGCGACGCCACCGGCACGGTGACCACCGATGGCAACGCCGCCCGGCCCAGTGGCCAGCAGCCCAGCACGGTGCGGACCTACACCGAGCAGAACGAGAGCTACATGGGCTCCCGGGCCGGCGAGGCGCTCAAGCGCAACGCGCCGTCCGGTGGCCGGCTCTACGGCAGCCCGGCCGAAGCCGCCGCGGCGACCAAGGTGACTGTGAAGACGGTCCTCGCCAAGGACCCGATCCGGCACCTGTTGAGCCGGACCACCTTCGGTCCGACGCAGAAGATGATGGCCGAGGTCAAGCGGGTCGGCATCGACGACTGGCTGCGTGGGCAGCTCCAGCCGGAGAAGCAGGCCCCGACGAAGGCCGAGCTGAAGCTGGCCGAGCTGCAGTCGCTCAAGCTGAGCCCGACGCAGCTGCGCGACCAGCGCGAGCAGCTCAACGAGAAGGGCGTCGACCCGGCCCGGGAGACGGTGGACGCCACCATCGCCCGGCAGATCTGGTCCGACCGGCAACTGTTCGAGGTGATGGTCGACTTCTGGAACGACTTCCTGCACGTCGCCGCCGACTTCGACGGCGGGGAGAACTACCGCAACGCGTTCGACCGGGACGTCATCCGCAAGCACGCGCTGGGCAGCTACCCGGAGATGCTCGTCGCCGCGAACAAGCACCCGGCGCTGCTGCTCTACCTGAACCAGGTCGACTCGCGTAAGGACGCCGTCAACGAGAACCTGGCCCGGGAGAACCTGGAGCTGTACTCGGTCGGCGTCGACGGCGGCTACACCGAGAAGGACGTCCGTCAGGCCGCACTGCTCCAGACCGGACGCGGTGTCGCCGACGGCAAGTACAAGTTCTTCGCCGAGCGGCACTACCTCGGCAAGGTGAAGATCCTCGGGTTCAGCCACGCCAACAACTCCGACGACCCGGTGGCCGCCGACAAGGTCATCGACTCGTACATCCGCTACATCGCGATGCACCCGTCGACCGCGCGGTACGTGGCACAGAACCTCGCCACCCGGTTCGTCTCCGACACCCCGCCGAAGTCCGTGGTGGACCGGCTCGCGAAGGCGTACACCACGAACAAGGGGCAGATCCGGCCGGTGCTGGCGACGCTGTTCAGCTCCTCGGAGTTCTGGGCCGCGGTCGGCCAGAAGGTACGCCGCCCGATGGAGTACCTGGTCGCCACCTACCGGGCGCTCGGCGTCTCGCCGGACGCGGCCCCCGACTACTCCGGTGACAACCGGCGCACCCCGTTCGCGCAGGGCCTGCGGCAGATCCAGGACAAGATGCGCGAACTCGGCCAGTACCCGATGGGCAAGCCCACCCCGGACGGCTACGCCGACGTCTACCTGGCCTGGACCTCCGCCGGCACGATGATCGACGGCTGGAACGAGGCCGGTGACCTGATCGCCGGCTACCGCAAGCAGTTCACCTTCGTCAAGCCGGAGAAGCTGGTGGCGAAGCCGCCGGCCACCGCCGGGGCGTACGTGGACGCGCTCGCCCAGCGGCTGGTGCACCAGAAGCTGAGCGCCAAGGAGAAGAAGCTCGTGCTCGCCGTCGCCGGTGTGGCCGAGAGCGCCAAGGTCGACGCCACCTTCAACGGGGCCATCGCCGCTGTCGCGCGGACGATCCTCGCGTCCCCCCAGCACCACCTCCGGTGAGGCATTCGATGGAGATGACCGTGAACCCGTACCCCCTGCACCCCGAATGCCCCGACCTGCGGCGGCTGGCCGACAACCCGGCCGAGGCGCTGCTGCGCGCGGAGGCGGACATCGTCGCGGCCGAGAACGCGGCCGAGACCGACCGGTACCGCCGGCTGGAGGAGATCGAGGAGGCGCAGCAGGACGGCCGGGGCGTCACCCGGCGTACCTTCGTCGCCGGCGCCGCCGCGACCGCGACCGCGCTCGCGACCGCGCAGTTCGTCACCACCTCGGCGTCGTTCGCCGCGACCAAGACCGGCACGCTGATCCACGTCTTCCTCTACGGCGGGCTGGACGGGTTGAGCCTTGTCGCACCGGCGAACGACCCGGTGCTCGCCAAGGCCCGCCCCGACCTGCTGCTCGGTGAGGACTCGCTGGCGCTGGCCCGCGGCTTCAAGCTGACCAGTGCGTTCGCGCCGCTGGAGAAGTGGCTCAAGGCCGGTCAGCTCGGCTTCGTGCCGGCCGTGTCCGACCCGCGGCTGTCCCGCAGCCACTTCCAGGCCGCCGACGCCTGCAACCTGGGCGGCCTGCCCGGCGAGACCGGTGGCCGGGGCTGGCTGGACAGCCTGGTCGACTCGCTCGGCAAGGGCACCGCGTTCCGCAGCGTCGGCATCGGCAGCACGCTGCCCCGCTCGCTCGTCGGCGTGAACGGCGCGATCTCCCTCAACAGCGTCGGCGACCTGCGGCTCAACGGCGACGACAAGTTCCGGGCGGCCACCGAGAAGGCGATCCGCGGCCTGTTCACCGGCATCAACCACCCGGTCGAGGAGGCGGTCATCGAGGGCATGGGCGCGCTCGCCACCGCCCAGAAGCTCGCCGCCAAGCCGTACGCCGCCGCCGAGGGCGTCGAGTACCAGGGCGTCGGGAACGCGTTCAAGCAGCTCGCCCAGCTCATCAAGGGCGGCGCGAACGTGCGGGTGGCGACCGTCGGCATGGGCGGCTACGACACCCACGAGAACCAGGGCACCCGCGAGGGCGGTCAGCTCTGGCGGCGGCTCAACGAACTCGCCAAGGCGATGGCCGCGTTCTTCACCGACCTGGGCGACCGGTCGGCGGACGTGACCATCATGGTGTCCAGCGAGTTCGGCCGCCGGGTCGGCTCGAACGGCGGCGGCACCGACCACGGGCACGGCGGCGTGGTCACCGTGCTGTCCGGCCGCAAGCTCGCGAACTCGCTGCTCGGCACCTGGAACGGGCTGGACAAGCTGGACAGCGGCGACGTGCCGGAATACAACAACATGTTCAACGTCTACGGGTCGGTCGCGCAGGGCCGCTTCGGCCTGACCACCGCGCAGGTGGACAAGGTCTTCCCCCGGCAGAAGTTCACCCCGGTCAAGATCTACGCGTGACGTACCAGGACACCCGCGCCGCCGGCCGCCGTACCGGGCATCCCGCCCCGTACGGCGGCCGTCCGGCTGCCCCCGTACCCCCGGGTCGTCCGCGTCGCGGACCCGGCGGCCGGCGTGCGCTCGCCGCGCTCTTCTGGCTGGGCCTGGTCGCCGCGGTCGGACCGTGGTGGCTGGACACACCGGCCGGATCGCTCGCCGACACCGCCGACCTGCTCACCGCGGGCGGCCGGATCACCGGGCTGATCGCCGGCTACCTGCTGCTGGTCCAGGTGCTGATGATGAGCCGGCTCGGCGTGCTGGAACGTGCGCTCGGCGGCGAGCGGATCTCCCGGGTGCACCGGGACCTCGGCGCGACGCTGCTGGTGGCGGTGCTCGCGCACATGTCGCTGCTGGTGGTCGGCTACGCCCGCCAGGAACGCAAGACGGTGCTCGGCGAGGTCGGCGCGCTGCTGACCGACTACGAGGACATGGTCACCGCGTTCCTCGCCGCGGGCATCCTGGTCACTGTCGCGTTCACCGCGGTACGCGCCGTGCGGCGCCGCCTGCCGTACGAGCTGTGGCACCTGCTGCACGCCGCCAGCTACCTCACGCTGCTGCTCGGGTACGCGCACCAGTTCAGCAACGGCGCGCAGCTCTACGAGCCCGGGCCGGTGCGTACCGGCTGGATCGCCGCGTACCTGCTGGTCGTGGCCGCGCTGGTGTGGGGCCGGATGCTCGCGCCGCTGGCGTTCAACCTGCGGCACCGGCTGCGCGTCGCCGACGTGGTGGCGGAGAGCCCGGACACCGTCTCGGTCTACCTGACCGGGCAGCGGCTCAACCAGATCGACCTGCTCGGCGGGCAGTTCTTCCGCTGGCGTTTCCTGAACCCCGGCTGCTGGTGGCAGTCGCACCCGTTCTCCGTCTCCGCCGCCGCCAACGACCGCTGGCTGCGGATCACCGTCAAGGTCGTCGGCGGGTACACCGCCGAGCTGCGGGATCTCACGCCCGGCACCCGGGTCTGGGCGCAGGGCCCCTCCGGCACGTTCACCGCCGCGCACCGCACCCGGGAACGGGCGCTGCTCATCGCCGGGGGCAGCGGCATCGCGCCGCTGCGGGCGATGCTGGAGGAACTGCCGCCCGGCGCGGCGCTGATCTACCGGGCGCGTACCCCGGCCGACGTGCTGCTGCACCAGGAGCTGGACTGGCTCGCGCAGGCCCGGCACACCTCCGTCTGGTACGTCGTCGGCCGCCGTGACGACCCCGGCCCCCGCCAGGTGATGAACCCCGAGGGCCTGCGCCGGCTCGTGCCCGACCTGACCCGCCGCGACGTCTACCTGTGCGGCCCCGGCGGCCTGGTCGACGAGGCGGTCGCCGCGCTGCGGGCGGCGGGCGTGCCCCGCCGCCAGATCCACCTGACCGCGTTCGAGCTGTAGAGAGGCACTACCCATGCGTCGCGCGCTGCTCGCGATCACCGGACTGGCCGCCGGCACCACCGCACTGGTGGTGCTCAAGGGCGCGCCGGGCGCCGGGCAGGCCGGAGCGGACGTACCGGTCGCGTTGGCCCCGGTCGCCCCCGGCGGCTCGGCCGCGCCCGAACCGCCGTCGCCCACCGGCTCCGCGCCCGGCGACGTCACCCCGTCACCGCGCGCCTCGTCGAAGCCCACCCCGAAGCCGTCCGCCGACCGCAGCGCGGCCAGCCGGGGCGGCACCCGTACCACCACCGCACCCGCCGCGCCGCGGACCACCACCAGCGCGCCGAAGGTCACCACCCGCACGGTGACCGGGCCGTCGGTCACCTACGAGTACGGCTCGCTCCAGGTCCGGATCACGCTCAGCGGCAGCCGCGTCGTCGACGCCACCGCGATCGGACTGCCGCTCGGCGGGCAGTCCGGGCAGCGCAGCGACGACGTGCAGGCCCGCTACAGCGGCACCTCCGGCGAGGTGGTGGCCCGGCAGAGCGCCAACCTGAGCACCGTCTCCGGGGCCACCTACACCAGCACCGCGTACAAGCAGTCGTTGCAGGCCGCGCTGGACAAGGCGTGACCGTCCCGGCTCGTGCCGGTGCCGCCGTCGGTCCCGGCCCGTCCGCCCGGCGCGGCCTGCGCCGGGTCGAACACGTCATGGGTACGGCGATCAGCCTCGACCTGGCCGACGACCTGCCCTCGGCGACCCTGCACGAGCTGGCCGGGGAGACGTTCGGCTGGCTGCGCGAGGTGGACGCGCGGTTCAGCACGTACCGGGACGACAGCGAGGTGTGCCGGCTGGACCGGGGCGACCTGCGGGCCGCCGACGCCTCCGCCGACCTGCGGGCCGTGCTGGCCGCCTGCGCCGACCTGTGGACCGCCACCGACGGGTTCTTCGACGCGTACGCGACCGGGCGCCTCGACCCGTCCGGCTACGTGAAGGGCTGGGCGGCGCAGGTCGCCTCGGACCGGCTGGTCGCCGCGGGCGCGCCGAACCACTGCGTGAACGCGGGCGGCGACGTGCGGGTACGCGGCCACGACGCGACAGGCGAGCCGTGGCGGATCGGGGTGCGGCATCCCTGGGACGCGGCGGCGATCTGTCTGGTGCTGACCGGCACCGACCTGGCGGTCGCCACCTCGGGCGTGTACGAGCGCGGCCACCACGTCGTCGACCCGCGCCGGGGCGTACCGGCGACGGGCTTGCGCTCGGTGACTGTGGTGGGCCCGGACCTGGGCGTGGCCGACGCGTACGCGACAGCGGCGGTGGCGATGGGCGAACCGGGCCTGGCCTGGCTGGACCGCCTACCGTCGCCCTGGCAGCACGCCGTGGTCACAGACGAGGCCCACCAACACCACTCCCGCACCCTCCCCACCCTGCAGCCTTCCTGACCCGCCCTGCCAGCTCGCCCTCCGCCCGCCCCTTGCCCCGTCGATCATGAAGTTAGCGGCACCGCCGCCCGGCGTGTCGCACCGCCAACTTCATGATCAACGGGGCGTCGGGGGGCGAGGCGCGGGCTGGGAGGGAGAGGAGAGGCGGGGTCAGCGGAGGGGGCGGTGGAGGATGGCGGGGCGGGAGCCCGTCGGGCGAGGACGGCCGGGGCGGACGCCCAAGGGGCGCGTGAAGGCCCACGGGTGCAGGCGGCGGCGGGGCCGCGCCGGCTCGGTACCGCCGGTGTGGCGGGCAGCGTCGTCCCTGGACATGGTCAAACCCCCGCTCTGGCGCAGACGCGCCCTCGCCAGGTTCAACGAGTCCGGTGCCGGTGAGGTCGCTGTCGGCCACCCGTCCGGGTCACCGGACCCGCCGTGACCAGGGAGGACGCACGCGCTGCGGCGGCACCGGCCGGGTGCCGGGACGTCAGCGGCCGCGGCGGGGCAGCGGGAGATGACCGGGGAACAGGTCCGCGCCGAGCGTCACCCCGGCCGCGCGTAACGCGGCGATCAGCGCGTTCTGCACCAGGTAGGAGTCGGGTAGCTGCCAGCGGGCCTGCTCCGGGGCGACCACCCAGCGCACCGTCCCCTCGGGCAGCCGGGTCGGCGGGGCCGGGATCCACGAGCCGGGTCCGTGGCGTACCACGTGGAAGCAGTGCTCCAACTCGGGCCGCAGCGGGTCGCCGGGGCGTACCAGGAACATCCAGCGGCCGGTCGGGGTGACCAGCGCGGGCCCGCGTACGCCGAACCCGGCGGGATGGGTGGCGACCGCGTCCAGGACCTGCCGACCCAGGTGGGCGGCGACCTCCAGGACGTCGAAGGCGCGGCCGGTGGGCAGCAGGATGCCGTGCGGGCGGCTGCGCCACCAGGTGGCCACCCGGGCCGGGTCGGCGCTGGCGGCGTGTTCCCAGTCCTCCAGCGCCGGGTGACAGCCCACCGTGGGACAGCCGGCCCGGCCGCACACGAACCGGCTGTTCGCCAGGCAGGCGCCGGGGGTGACCGGCCAGCCGTGCAGCGCGTACCGCACCGCGATCCGGCGCAGCCGGACCCGTTCCAGCGGCGAGAGGTGAGCGACGCGCGGTCGGACGTTCCTCCACATGTCTGCCGTCCCCTCTGGTCCCGCCGAACCGTCCACAGGCTCGAACCGCTCACAGGCCGAACCGTCCACAAGCCACACGTTGAAAGCCGTCACTGCCGTAACCCACGCTCGTTGAGGTGACTAACGGTCGGTGCAACTTGCACGAAAACTACGAGAACTGGCTGGACGGTGGACGCACAACCTGTGCGATCGGCGCGAGCCTGGGGGACGTGGGGGGACCGGCCGGCGCCGTGAGGGGGAGGGAGCGGGAATGGACGAACTGCCCATAGGCCGGCGGGTGGCGTACTGGCGGAGTCGCCGTAAGATGTCCCAGCAGGTCTTCGCCGACCGGCTCGGCAAGTCCAAGAGCTGGGTGGACAAGGTGGAGCGCGGCGTCCGCCGGCTGGACAAGTTCTCCGTGCTCTACGAGATCGCCGACATCCTCCAGATCGACGTGCAGTTGCTGCACGGCAAGGACCCGGAACGGCGTACCGACGCGCTCAACTGCATCGACCAGGTCGAGGTGGAGGAGATCCGCACCGCCCTGGAGCGGTACGACTCGATGAGCGCCTACTTCGACGCGGCGCCCTACCCCCCGCCGCTGGCCGACATGCGCAAGGCCGTGAACCACGCCTGGCTCACCTATCAGTACGGCCGGTACGGCATGCTCACCCGCGCGCTGCCGAAGCTGCTGCGCGACGCCCAGGCGGCGGACGCCGGCTACGCCGCCGGCGACCAGGTACGCGAGGCCGCCCACCTGCTCGGGCAGGTCTACCAGATCGCCTCCTCGGTGCTGCGCAAGCTCGGCGAGTGCGACCTGGCCTGGCTCGCCGCCGACCGGTCGATGGCGGTGGCCCAGCGCGCAGACGACCCGCTGCTGGCCGGCATCGCCACCACGCGCGTCTGCAACGCGCTCGTCGCGATGGGCCGCCCCCGCCCGGCGCTGGAGCTCAACGTCCGCATCGCGGGCCGGCTCGCGCCCGGCGGCGACAACGACGTCCGCCCGGAACGGCTCTCGGTGTACGGGATGCTGCTGCTCCAGGGCGCCATGGCGGCCGCCCGGATCGGCGACTCGGCGACGGTGGACGACCTGCTCGCCGGCGCCGACGAGGCGGCCAAGCTGCTCGGCGGCGACCACAACCACTACTGGACCTCCTTCGGCCCGACCAACCTGGAGCTGCACCGCGCGGCGGCGGCGGTCGAGCTGGGCGACGGCGGCCGGGCGGTGGAGACCCACATGCGGCTGGCCGAGCCCGCGTTCAACGCGCTGCTGCCGGAACGGCGCGCGCACCACCTGCTCGACCTGGCCCGGGGTTACTCCCAGATCGGTGACGTCGCCAACGCCGGGGACATGCTGCTGCGCGGCGACCGGCTCGCGCCCTCCGAGATCCGGTGCCGGCCGATAGCCCACGAATTGATGTCCGAGATTCTCCGTCGCACACGTGGTGCGCCGCCTCCGCCGATCGCGGAGTTGGCTGAGCACATGGGAGTCGGAGTATGAGCGGTCCGGAGACCGCAAACGGGCACCAGCGGGTGCTCTACGTCATCGCCTGCGGTTCGCCGCTGGCCCGTCACGTCGGCCGGCTGGTCGACCTCGCCCAGCGGGAGGACTGGACGGTCTGCGTGGTCACCACGCCGGACGGCGCGAAGTTCGTCGACCGGGCGGCCCTGGCCCGGCAGACCGGCCACCCGGTGCGAACGCACTACAAGAACCCGGGTGACCCGGACGTGCTGCCCCCGGCCGACGCCATGCTGGTGTGCCCGGCCACCGTCAACACGATCAACAAGTGGGCGGTCGGCATCACCGACACCCTGGCGCTGGGCCTGCTGGTCGAGGCGCAGGGGATGGGAGTGCCGATCGCTGCCGTGCCGTACACGAACGAGGCGATGGCCGGGCATCCGGCGTTCCGGGCCAGCCTCGACCTACTGGTGCAGTGGGGCGTCCGGGTGGTGTTCGGTGACCACGTCGTACGCCTGCACCCGCCCGGCACGGGGGAGCGGCGCGCGGACGCCTTCCCCTGGGACGCCGGCCTGGCCGCCCTGCGCGGCGCGGACCGGCCGGTCGCCCCGGTCGGCTGAGAGGCGCGACGGGAAACGGTCCTCGGCATCTGCCGGGGGCCGGACCCGGCGGCGCTCGGCCCGTATCGGCACGGACGCCGGTAAGCTGGCCGCCCGTGAGTACAACCGTCGCCGACGTGGTGGCCGCGCTGGACCGCCGTTATCCGCCCGCCTGGGCCGAGGAGTGGGACCGGGTCGGCCTGGTGCTGGGCGAGCCCGACCACCCGGTACGCCGGGTCGCCTGTGTGGTCGACGTGGTCCCGGAGACCGTGGACGAGGCGCTCGACGCCGGCGCGGACATGATCGTCGCGCACCACCCGCTGCTGCTGCGCGGCGTCTCCTCGGTGGCCGCCACCACGTACAAGGGCCGGATCGTGCACCGGCTGATCAAGGCGGACGTCGCCCTGCACGTGGCGCACACCAACGCCGACGTGGCCGACCCGGGGGTGTCCGACGCGCTCGCCGCCCGGTTCGGGCTGACCGGGCTGCGCCCGCTGCACCCGCCCCGCCCCGGCTCGCCCGCCGCCGGGCCCGGCCGGGGCATCGGCCGAATCGGTGAGCTGCCCACCCCGATGACGCTCGCCGAGCTGACCCGGCTGGCCGCCGCCGTGCTCCCGGTCACCGCCTGGGGAGTTCGCGCCGCCGGGGATCCCGGGCGTATGGTTCGTACCCTCGCCGTCAGCGGCGGCTCGGGGGACGGCTTCCTCGCCGAGGCGACCGCGGCCGGGGTGGACGCGTTCCTCACCGCGGACCTGCGCCACCACCCGGCCGGGGAACACCTCGCCGCCGGTGGCCCGGCGCTGCTGGACGCCGCCCACTGGGCGACGGAGCGACCCTGGCTGGACGACCTGGCCGCCTACCTGGCCGCCGAGCTGGACGTCGAGACCGTGGTGTCCGACCTGGACACCGACCCGTGGACCGTGCACGCCGCCGCGCCCCGGCCGGACGACAAGGAGCCCCGACGTGAAGGCTGACCCGAAGGTGCAGCGCCGCCTGCTCGACCTCCAGGCGATCGACACCGCGCTGGCCCAGCTCGCGCACCGCCGCCGCACCCTGCCGGAGCGTGCCGAGCTGGAGGCCCTGGCGCGTGAGCTGTCCGCGCTGGAGGACGAGCGGGTCCGCGCCCAGGTGGCAGTCGACGACCTGGATCGGGACATCGCCCGGATCGAGAAGGACGTCGACCAGGTACGGGCGCGCAAGAGCAAGGACGAGGCCCGGCTGGCCTCGGGCAGCGGCCCGGCCCGCGAGCTGGAGGCGATCCAGCACGAGCTGGTCTCGCTGAACCGCCGGCAGAGCGACCTGGAGGACGCCGAGCTGGAGCTGATGGAGCAGCGGGAGACCGCGCAGGGCGTGCTCGACGGCATCGAGAGCCGGCTCGCCGAGGCCCGCGAGCGCCGCGCCGCGACCGAGCAGCGCCGCGACGACACCCTGGCGGAGATCGCCAAGGAGGAGGAGTTCAAGCGCACCGCCCGCCAGCCGCTCGCCGGTGACCTCCCGGCGGACCTGATCGGCCTCTACGACAGGATCCGCGAGGACACCGGCATGGGCGCGGCGCTGCTCACCGGTGGCCGCTGCGGCGGTTGCCGGCTGGAGATGTCCGGCGCCGACCTGGCCCGCATCCGCAAGGCCGACCCGGACGACGTGGTCCGCTGCGAGGAGTGCCGGCGGATCATGGTCCGGACCAACGAGTCGGGGCTGTAACCGCCGTGGCGGTGCGCGCGGTAGTGATCGAGGCCGACGGCGGCTCCCGGGGCAACCCCGGCCCGGCCGGCTACGGCGCTGTGGTCCGGGATCCGGAGACCGGCGAGGTGCTGGCCGAGCGGTCCGAGTCGATCGGTACGGCGACGAACAACGTGGCCGAGTACCGGGGCCTGATCGCCGGGCTGGAGGCCGCCGCCGAGCTGGGCGCGGCCGAGGTCGAGGCGCGGATGGACTCCAAGCTGGTGGTCGAGCAGATGTGCGGCCGCTGGCAGATCAAGCACCCCGGGCTGCGTCCGCTCGCCGCCCAGGCGGCCGGGCTGGTCAGCCGCTTCGCCGCCGTACGGTTCACCTGGGTGCCGCGGGAGCGCAACCGCCACGCCGACGCCCTGGCCAACGCGGCCATGGACGCCGCCGCGTCCGGCGCCGCGCCGGCGGCCGCCCCCGTGAAGGCCGCGGCGCGGGAGGCGACTGTCGTACGGGCCACCGGCACCGACCCGGCCACCACGCCCGCCTCCTGGGAGCCGCGCCCGACCGAGGAGGCCACCCGGCTGATCCTGGTGCGGCACGGCGAGACCGAACGCACGGTGCAGAAGCGCTACTCCGGCCGGGGCGACGTGCCGCTCACCGAGCGCGGCCGGGCCCAGGCCCGGGCCACCGCCGCCCGGGTGGCCGCGCTGGCCCCGTCCGTCGCGGCAGTGGTCAGTTCCCCGCTGTCGAGGTGTACGGCCACCGCCGAGGCGGTCGCCGCGCAGGTCGGCAACCCGCCGGTACGCACCGACGACGACCTGATCGAGTGCGACTTCGGCGTCTGGGAGGGGCACACGTTCGCCGAGGTGCGCGAGGGCTGGGCGGCCGAGCTGGACGCCTGGCTCGCCTCCACCCGGGTCGCGCCGCCGAAGGGCGAGTCGTTCGTGACAGTGGCCGAGCGGACCGGGCGGGCCGTCGACCGGCTGCGGTCGGCGTACCCGGGGGAGACGGTCGTGGTGGTCTCCCACGTCTCGCCGATCAAGCTGGTGCTGCGCGACGCGCTCGCCGCAGGCGACGCGTTCCTGCACCGGCTCTACCTGGACACGGCGGGTATCTCGGTGCTCGACCTGTACCCGGACGGCGGCGTCGCGGTCCGCTCGGTCAACGACACCTCGCACCTCACGGACGTCTGACGGCCGCTCGGCGCATGCCGGCGGCCGTTCGGCGCATCGACATCACCCGATCGGACGTGACCCCCGTCACAGGGTCGTAGCCTCCGGCCGTCACATGGCCCGCTACGAATGCCCGGAGGGGTGTCACATGTCCGCACCGGAACCGGAGGCGCTCGACACGGCGCGATCCAGGGCGAAGGACAAGAGTCCCTGGAACTGGTTGCTCTTCATCCCGATCGTGGTGCCGCTGATCCCGGCACTGTTCAACGCCGACTCGCCCCGGCTGTTCGGCTTCCCGCGCTTCTACTGGCTGCAACTGGCCTGGATCCTGCTCGGCGTCGGCACCACCACGCTGGTCTACCAGATGACCAAGAAGCGGGGTGACCACTGATGTGGCGGGACCACCTCACCGAGATCATCGTCTTCACGCTGCTGTTCCTGCTGGTCAGCGCCATGGGTTTCGTGGCCGCCCGGTGGCGCAGACCGACGGACATGGCCCACCTCGACGAGTGGGGACTGGGCGGGCGCAGCTTCGGCGGCTGGATCACCTGGTTCCTGGTCGGCGGTGACCTCTACACCGCGTACACGTTCGTGGCGGTCCCGGCGCTGATCTTCGGGGCCGGCGCGGCGGGCTTCTTCGCCGTGCCGTACACGATCGTCATCTACCCGCTGGTGTTCCTGGTGCTGTGCCGGCTCTGGTCGGTCTCGCACCGGCACGGGTTCGTCACCCCGGCCGACTTCGTGCGCAACCGGTTCGGCTCGCCGATCCTGGCGCTGCTGGTCGCGATCACCGGCATCGTCGCCACCATGCCGTACATCGCCCTGCAGCTGGTCGGCATCGAGGCGGTGCTCAAGACCATGGGCGTGACAGGGGAAAGCGCGCTGGCCCGGCACCTGCCGATCATCATCGCGTTCGCGATCCTGGCCGCGTACACGTACCAGTCCGGGCTGCGCGCCCCGGCGCTGATCGCGTTCGTCAAGGACTCGCTGATCTACATCGTGATCCTGGTCGCGGTGATCTGGCTGCCGTACAAGCTCGGCGGCTGGGGTGCCATCTTCGACGCCGCCGACGCGAAGTTCCAGGCGTCACCGGCGCCCGGCGACGGCATCCTGCTGAATCAGAACAACCAGATCCAGTACGTGACGCTGGCGTTCGGCTCGGCGCTGGCGCTGTTCCTCTACCCGCACAGCATCACCGGTGTGCTGGCCAGCCGGAACCGCGACGTGATCAAGCGGAACATGTCCGCGCTGCCCGCGTACAGCCTGCTGCTGGGGTTGATCGCGCTGCTCGGCTACATGGCCATCGCGGCGAACGTGAAGCCGCTGCCCGGCGCGAAGGAGGGCACCACCGACGGCAACACAGTGGTGCCGTTGCTGTTCGACCAGCAGTTCCCGGACTGGTTCGCCGGGGTCGCGTACGCCGCCATCGGCATCGGCGCCCTGGTCCCCGCGGCGATCATGTCGATCGCGGCGGCGAACCTGTTCACCCGCAACATCTACAAGGAGTACCTGAAGCGGGACGCCACCCCGGCGCAGGAGGCGAACGTCTCGAAGATCACCTCGCTGGTGGTGAAGGTCGGCGCGGTGGCCTGCATCGTCTTCCTCGACCCGCAGTTCTCCATCGACCTGCAGCTCATCGGCGGCGTGATCATCCTCCAGACGCTGCCGGCGGTGGCGCTGGGCCTCTACACCCGCTGGTTCCACAGGGGCGCGCTGATCGCCGGCTGGGTGGCCGGCATGGGCCTGGGCATGTGGATGCTCTACCAGATCGGCAACCCGGCGACCGGCAAGAAGCACTTCGCCGGGTCGGCGTTCCCGCTGGAGAAATTCGGCTTCGACACGCCGAAGACCATCTACGTGGGCATCGTGGCGGTGCTGGTGAACCTGGTGGTGGCCGCGCTGCTCACGCTGGTGCTGCGGGCCGCGAAGGTCGCCGACGGGCCGGACGGCACCACGCCGGACGACTACTTCGCCGACGAGGGCGACCCGCGCGTCACGGCCTCCGCCGACCGCGCCGACTCCGCGCCGGAACCGGTCGCGTGAAAGGAGGGGCCCTCACCCAGCGGGCTCCGCACGGGTGAGGGCCCCGACATCGCTGGTCACCGGGCCTGGGCCGGCGCCAGGTGAGCGGAGATACGGTCGAGGGTGGCGGTATTGCCGCGGAACAGGTGCGCCTGCATGCCCGCCCTGGCCGCGGCAGCGACGTTCGCGGGCGCGTCGTCAACGAAGAGGCATTCCTCGGCGCGGACGTCCAACCGTTCGCATGCCGTGGCGAACGCCCTCGGGTCCGGCTTCTCCACGCCGATCTCGTGCGAGTAGACGATCTCGTCCACCAGTTCGTCGAAGCCGTACCGGGCCGCCTCCCGCTCCCGCGCGCCGACGAAGCTGTTGCTGAGAATGCCCCACCGGCACCGGGTCCGCCACGCGAGCACCTGACGGATCAGTTCCACGTTCGGACTGCCCAGGTATTCCGCCCACAGATCGGCCAGGAACGCGTCGACATCGGCGTCCGCGAGGCGCAGCCGGCCAGCCACCGCCTCACGTACCCCGGTCTCGGTGACCTCCCCGACGCTGCCCGCCTGCCAGACGTCGGCCAGATGCCGGTCCACCGACCCGGGCGGCAGCCCGAGCCGCCGTTCCCACCGGCTCTGCCAGCCGGTTACCGGAGTGATCTCCAGTACGCCGCCGATGTCCAGGATCACGCACCTGCTCATCCTGTTTCCCCCTCTGGTTGCGGGAGAACCCTCGACCCGGCCCGAGGGGGAAGGTCAAGCGTCGGCTCAGCGGCGGCGGTTGCGCGCGTCGAGCGCCTCGTTGAGGCGGTGCAACATGTCCGCCAGCGTCTCCCGGTCCGCCTCGGGCCAGGCGGCGAGGATGTCGCCGTACAGCCGGGTGCGGGCCGCCCGGACGGCGGCCATCCGCTGGAGCCCGGCCGCCGTCGCGGAGATCACCGTGCCGCGCCCATCGGCCGGGTCAGGGGTACGCGAGATCAGGCCGTCGCGCTGGAGCGCGGAGACCTGTCGGGTGACTGTGGAGCCGTCCAGGCTCAGCCGTGCGGCGAGCGCCGAGACGTTCTGCGGACCGGCGGCGTCCAGGTGCCGCAGGATCACGTACGCGGCGCGGTCCAGCAGCCAGTGCTCCATCGTGCCGGTGCCCCGGCGGGTGGCCTCGCCCAGGCGCATCAGCAGCGCGACCTCTGTTTCGATCCGGCCGAGGGTGACCTCGGCGGCGTGGACGTCCTCACTCATAGCTGTATGATACAAGGAAAATACCTGTATGATACAGCTATCTGGGAGGTTGCGGAGTGGATCGCCGATCCGAGCCCAACCGCAGTGCCATCTACGCCACCACGCTCGTGGCGTTCCTCGCCATCGCCGGCATCGCCGTGGTCGACCCGATCCTGCCCGCAATCGGCGAAGCGATCGGCGTCACCGCCTGGCAGGTCGAGATGCTCTTCACCGCGTACATCGCGGTCATGGCCGTCGGCATGATCCCGGCGACGCTCGCCAGCGGACGGTTCGGTTTCAAGCCGGTGCTCGTCACCGGCGTCTCCGTCGTCGGCCTGGCCGCCATCGGAGCCTCGTTCAGCAGCGACATCGTGCAGCTCTCCGTGCTGCGCGGCGTCTGGGGCCTCGGCAACGCGATGTTCTTCGCCACCGCCATGGTGGTGCTGGTCAACCTGGCGAACGACAGGGAATGGGTGGTCGGCCTGTTCGAGACCGCCCTCGGGCTCGGCTTCGCGGTCGGCCCGCTGATCGGCGGCCTGCTCGGCGAGGTGAGCTGGCGGCTGCCGTTCTTCGTCTGCGGCGTGTTCATGGTGCTGGCGCTCGGCGTCGCCGCCCGCAAGCTGCGCGAACCCGCCCACAAGCAACAGCCGGTACGCGTCGGCCAGATCTTCGCCACCTACCGCAGACCCGCGTTCGTGACGCTGTGCGTGGTCACCGCCGCGTACAACTTCGTCTTCTTCGTCGTACTCGGCTACACGCCGCTGTTCCTGCGCCTCGACGTCATCCCGCTGGGCCTGGCGTTCACCGGCTGGGGCCTCGGCCTCGCCGCCGGCATCCTCCTGATCGGGCACCGGCTCGCCCACCGCATCGGCGCCGTGCAGACCGTCGGCGTCGCCCTGCTCGGCCTGCTGGTCTGCATGGTCCTGTTCGCCACCTCCACCGGCACCGCCATGTCGCTCGTCGTCCTCGTCGTCGCCGGCCTGTTCATGGGCCTCGCCAACGCCAACCTGACCGACCTGGCACTCGGGCTCGGCTCCGCCGACCGGCGCGTCGCCACCGGTGCGTTCAACCTGGTCCGCTGGGGCGCCGCCGCGCCCGCGCCGATCATCTCCGGCAAGCTCGCCGAGCACAGCCTGGCGCTGCCGTTCTGGGTCGGCTTCGGGGTGCTCGCCGCCGGCGTGCTCGCGTACCTCGCGTTCGGTCACCTGATGGCGGCCGGCTACGGCGAACGGGTCATCTGGAACCGGGCCGCCCGCCGCGCCGAACACGCCCCGGAGGAGCCGGTGGGGGAGGCGTACTGACCGCTCGTCGGTCAGTTCAGCGCGCGCCACAGCAGGTAGAGACCGATGGTGGTGCCGAACACCACGATGATCGTCTTCAGTACCACCTGCGGGAGCCGGCGGGCCAGCCGCGCGCCCGCGTACCCGCCGAACAGGGTGGCCGGCGCGACCACCGCGACGGCCGCCCAGTTCACCGGGCCGAACAGGGCGAACACCACGAGCGTGGTCAGCCCCACCACGGCGGAGAGCAGGTTCTTCACCGCCGACACCCGGGCCAGCGTCGCGTCCAGCACCAGCGCCAACCCGGCCACCAGCATCACCCCGAGGGCCGCGCCGAAGTAGCCTCCGTACACAGTGCCGACCGCGACCATGGTCTGAACCGTGACGGTACGGCGGCGCGCGCCCAGCCGCTCCGGATGGCCGACCAGGCGGCGCAGCGGGCCCTGGAACGCGAGTACGGCGGTAGCGCCCAGCACCAGGAACGGCACCACCAGCTCGAACGCGCGTGCCGGAGTCGCCAGCAGCAGCGCGCACCCGGCGATCGTGCCGACCACGGCGGTGGGCAGCAGCGACCACAGCTCCCGCCCGCGCGGCAGGTCCACCCGGCTGCCCGCCACGCTCGCCACGTACCCCGGGAAGACCGACACCGAGTTCGAGACGTTCGCCGCCACCGGCGGCAGGCCGGTGGCGATCATCGCCGGGAACGTGATCAGTGAGCCCCCACCGGCCACCGCGTTGACTGTGCCCGCAGCGAGGCCGGCGGCGATCAGGAGCGCGGCGTCGGAGAGATCCATGGTCCCCCGAGGCTAGCCCGTCCGGTTCCCGGGCCGGTGGGGCCGGTGGGTTCCGCGCCAGTGGGTTCCGCGCCAGCTCGGGGAAGTGGCTGTATCGAGGGCCGGTTGATGCCGCCACCTCCCCGAAGTGGCGGGCGCGCACTCGCGGGCCGGGGCGGAAATGGGCGCGGCGGGTGCGTCGTTAGGATGAGGGCGCGACGGACGAGTCGACCGGGCGGTCGCGTCGACGGGCTCCGGCCCGTCGCCGAGGAACGTCCGGACTCCACAGGGCAGGGTGGTTGCTAACGGCAACCCGGGGTGACCCGCGGGACAGTGCCACAGAAAACAGACCGCCGGCCCGTAACGGGACGGTAAGGGTGAAACGGTGGGGTAAGAGCCCACCAGCACCCCGGGTGACCGGGGTGGCTCGGTAAACCCCACCCGGAGCAAGGCCAAGAAAGGGCCGTCACCGCAAGATGACGACCCGCGCAGACGCTTGAGGGCTGCCCGCCCGATGTCTGCGGGTAGGCCGCTGGAGCCTGCCGGCAACGGCAGGCCGAGATGGATGGCCGCCGCCGGTGCGCCTGCGGGCGTGCCGGGCACAGAATCCGGCGTACAGGTCGACTCGTCCGTCGCCCACCAGCTCAGCGCCTCGACCATGACTCTGAGCTGGGTCTTTATCTGGTGCCGTTGGTTGACCTTGGTCATCGTTGGGTGGCGTTTGACGGCCTGGCCACGGCCTGGGACGGCCTGGAGACGGCCTGAGTGCTGGCTCAGTTGGCCTTGGTTTCGGTCCTTCGCTGTGACGTCGTGGCCATCCCTCGGCCTGGGCTCGATTGGTCTCGGGAGTCGAGCCGGCGGCTGTGGGGGAGGGGCGGGCACCTCCTGGCGGTGGAGCTGGCGCCGTGACCCGGTGACTCGGTGGCAAGCCAGTCCCGGGGTTGGACTGGCGCGGCAGCCGGAAGCCCTGACGCACGACCAGGCCGACCCGCTGGCTTCCGTCGCGGCCTTTGGTGGTCCCATTCGTGGATGCGGTGGGATGAGTGCGTGCCGGAGTTGCTGGCGCACCTGGGGGAGATGGGTCTGGTCGGGCTGGTCAAGATTGACGGGGAGCGGGAGCGCAAGCCCTGGACCGTGGTGATCTCGGGTCAGCGGCTTGACGGTGCGTCGATCAGGGTTGACGGCCACAGCCTCGACTACTGCCTGAAGCATGCGGTTGCCGCGCTTCACGAGCGCTTCCCGGACGAACTCGCGCTGAGCTGAGATCCGACCCGTGGGCGGTGTCCCGGCGGCTGTCGGTGGCTCACCGCCCCGGCGCCGTAGGCGGCCGGGGCGGCTTGCCGCCGGCCGGGCTTGCCGCCCCGCACCGCGCGGAGCGCGGTGCCTTGATCAATTACAGAGCTATTCGGCAGAGGCTGTCGGACCATGCTGTCGACAACCTGACAGGGCAAAAAGCGTCCCTGAATCTATCGCTATTCTATTGCATCTGGCATAAGGAGAAGCGAATGGACCTGGCCCTCTACAAGATCCGAGATGACCTGGAGGAGGGAGACTGGGGGCTACGCACGGCTGCGGCCGACTATAGGCCGGTGGCAGTAAAGAAGATGCCTGGTGTCGATTTAAGGCTTTACGTTAGGACATCTAAGGTCAGCGTACCTCGATGGCAAAAGGAGTTGCTGTCCATCGCAGCCGACCAGGGCTCAAAGCTATTGAGGGAGTTGCAAAACCAGAGCACTGGAGCTCTAGTTCTGATCGAGCGTCGAGGACATCGTTTTGTTCTTGTATACGGATCAGGCCGACATGCGGTAGATTCAACTAAAATTGAGACTGGCTTCGGTCTGCGTGTGGCTGCGAATGTTATTGATCCTGAATCCTTGAGAGGTGTGGATACTCGCTCTATCGTAGGATCGGGCCGCAGTCAAGTTGTATCGATGCCGTCAGCTGGGCCGCTCCATCGGCTGGGAATCGAGCCGACTGTGGATCTGGTTAGATACCTGGAAGGGAAGCCTTCCGATGAATTTGCAAGTGGAATAGCCGGGGGTGATGTACTTCGCCTTACATTAAAGTCTTTTAACCTAAACTCTCTGGCCGAAAAGCTGGACGAAATTATCGCTGCATATGATTCTACTACCTACAAGGACACTTTTCCTTTCCTCGACTACTTCGTAAGAGTTCCGCGCTCCGACGTGGACCTCCGGTCTCGGCTGAATGCAGAGGTGGGCAGGCTACTGATAGAGGACAGCAAGCGCCTTGAATTCATGAACCCTGAGCTTGACCGGCAAGGAAAGCCTGAGAGATTCGTGCTGCGGTATGGGCGTAAGGCTAGCGAGATTGGCGAGCTAAACAGAGCGGCCATCTTGGATGTTGTATCGCGATGGGGCATGGGTAACCCCCTCGATTCGCTGAAGGTGAACGCCTTCTATGAGGGCGTCGACACGCCTCAGCGGTCATCCTTGTTGCCTTACGTCGTAACCGAGGTCGAGCTTGACGGGAAGTTGTTCGCACCCTGCTCGGGGGTTTGGTACCGGTTGGATGGCAACCACCTCAGAGACCTGAATGAGCGGATAAGCCGGCTTCCTGATCTAACCGGCGTAATGCCCTTCACTCCATGGCATAGCGGTTTTAGTAACGAAGAGCTCTATAATCGGCATGCATTGCCAAAAAGTCTGGACCACGTAGTCTTAGACAAGGCGCTCTTCTATAGTAAGGGTGGCCGTAACCAAAAGGTTGAAGTGTGCGACCTGCTAACCGCAGGAAAGCAGTTGATTTGCGTCAAGAAGATGACGAGCTCCGCCACTCTTTCCCATCTATTTGCGCAAGGTGCCGTTTCTGCTCAACTTCTAAGAGATAGTCAGCCCTATCGGGAGACCGTGCTAGGTCACCTACGTAAGGTCGGTCAGGATCCGTCGATCGGCTCGTTCTCGGATTGGACAATCGTTTTTGCGCTTGCTACGGAGAGGTCGGGGCCACTGGTGGATTCGCTATTCTTCTTCAGTAAGGTAAACCTCGAAATCGCGGTTCGCGCTATTCATGGAGCGCAGTTGCGCGTTGCCCTAGCGAAGATTGATCGCGCATAGATCTGTAATGGCAGATGCGCTAAGAGTGGTTGATGGGTAGCAGTGCTTTCTCTTGGTTGAGGTTTGGGCAAACTGCGACTGAGGCGCCCTGAATGGCTCTCGTCGTGGGGTAATTGCAATTCCTAAGATCCGGCGTGTTCGATCACGGCTAGCCGGTATGTTCGAACGACAGTCTCGACCTGCTCTCCCCTTCGCGTGACACTCTCAGCCTCGATCAACGCCGCTCCGACCTGGACGCCAAAGACGGCTGCAAGCTCCGGGTCGGCCGCCACTGGGCGCTCTCGTACCTCCGGCTGGGGATTATTGTCCGGCTCGCTCCTATGCCGGAAGGGGGTTGAGTAGGTGCCGCGGCCGTGTTCCGTGGCTACCAAGCCTGCCTCGCGTAGTACAGCTATGGCCTGACGAATTGTGCCGCGGGCTGCCCGGAATTCAGCGGAGAGGGTGCTCTCGGGCGGTAGCTCGTTTGATCGCACGGCCTGAGGACCAAGGGCTGTGCCGGGTCGCTGATCCCTCTATCCTGTCGGTTATCGGACTAGGAAGTCGGCAATTCCTGACTTAAGGCTAGGGTTCTAACCCGCCATATCGCATCGGCGCACTTTTTCTCGGGAGTCGGAAAGATATGAACATCCTGTCACAAGTGGTTCCGGGCCTGCGCGACACGCGTACGCCGTTCTCGGTTGGTCTGCTCTGGTCAGGCACTTTTTGGTTGATCTTTTTCCTTATCCCTGAACAGGATTGGCGCAACTCGCATATTAAGCCTGTTGTCGAGCCACTCCAAGCGCTTCCTGATCAACTCTTGCTTGTTTTCGGCATCTTTTTGATTTACTTGTTGGGCGTCTTGCTGGAGATGCTTAGCAGGGTTTTTTGGGGGCTGTGCATGATCGCCCTCGTGCTCCTGAGTGTAGGGCTGGTATTTGCTGCTTTTCGCAGCACGGGGGCAGCACTTTCGCTGATCCTTGTCGTTCTTATAGCATTCACCATATACGTAGCTTTGGCTGCGTCTAGAATGCGACGCAAGCTTCTAGATGAGCCGTATCGGAAGGTGCTCGAAGACACGGCCTTGCAGTCTATCGAGTCCGTTGGCGGCCGCGTAGCCGCTTTCTTTCGACAAGTTCGAGAAATTACCGAGCCCGACTATGGAAATTTTCAAGAACTGCTGAAGACTGATCTTGAGTCGGCGTTCGGAGAGAATCCAGGCATTCTCGACAATGCCCTGAAGGTAATGACTTCAGAAACATTGAGCAAGGCCGCCGAGGCGGTGCACCTTGGTAATCGGGAAGTGTATCCTTTCGCGACTGAGGAGCAAAAGCCCAGAATTGCGAGGGCCGACGACATATCGTTACTGAGTTTCTATATTCGCCGTGATGAGAATATTGCGGAGATGGCGCGTATGGCCATCGCTCAGAAGTTGAAAGAAGATTCGGCTGCTCGAGTTGAATTCGCGGCTGCTGTATTCAATTTGAAGGCTCAGCGGGACCGGCTCCGCGCGCGCATGGAGCAGGCAGAGGTAGTGTTGCGAGTAAATTACAAGGATCTTCATAATGAAATTGATCGTATTAGGTCGGAGGGTGAGTTCCGTAAGGGTGTAGCCTGGCCCTTGATGGCCTTTTCGATTGCGGCGGTCCTAACCATATATGACTTCCTGGGCTTCCGTATGACACCGGGCGCGGGACTAATGCTAGCCGTCGCAGCAGTCGGGGCAGGCGGGATGATTCACGCCGCTGGAGCCGAGCGCACGCGACGTGCAAGTCAATTGTTATACGCCTGCCTGTTGCAGAATCTGGTAGGCGTGACGCGAGAGAAGCTTTACGGTGACGAGCTTTTTATTCCCCTCGAGCGGCCTCGGATTGAGCGGACGCCAGAAATTAGAAGAAAAATAGAAGAAATTCTACGGGAAGCGGCCCTGCAGAGATTGAATCAGGTGGCTTCGAGGCTTAGATCCAAGTCGCCGCAGGCTGCCTCGGAGGCGGTGCCGCCTCCGCAAGATCCGAATTTGATCTCCCAATTAGGTAAAGATGAAGATGAGGTCGCTCGCAATCGGGCCTAGACATGGTTGGCAGGGAGCTGCGCGGTGAGTGGCCTACGGCGCGATGACCCACACTCGATCTCGGTGGAGGCGATGAAGATTGCCTTCGATCAAGGCTTCTACTCATGCGTCGCGCGAAGCCCCGGACCAGCCGTGAAAGCGGGGGATACGCGTTGGCGATGTGCCTGATGGCGAGGTTCGCGGAGATCTACAACGACGTGGTTCTTGACAAGATCGGTGGAGCCTGCGTGAGCCTGTGGATCGGATCCTCGTTCGTGCACCGCTGCGGGTGCGGACTCCACAGGCAGCGGCACGGAGGTACCGCGACTTCCGGCGGGACATGAATGTCTGGCGCTACCAGTAGCACGCCTCTGGCCCTGTCCGCTGGACTACCGCATACGAGCCCGGACGGCCTGGCGACGGCCTACGGCGGCCTTCGCCAGGCTCCGCCCCTGATCGGCGGGGGTGCGAGGATCTTAATCCGGCGTACAGGTCGACTCGTCCGTCGCCCAACAGCTCAGAGCCGTGATCAAGGCTCTGAGCTGGTTCTATGTCCGGGTGTCGATGGTCATCGGATGATCCCGGCGACGTGCGGCCGGTTGGGCTGACGACGCCGCGCGAAGGTGCCGTCTGTACCGGTCACCCGTTACCGGAATTCGTGGATGACCTCGATCCAACCGACGATGTGCGCGTTGAACTGGTCGAGTTCCTCGGCTGCAACCCACAGCATCGGAGCGGTGGATCCGCCGAAGGAGCGTGTCGAGTAGCGGCCCAGGAAACCTGTCTCGACGTGGAAGCGGGCCACGTAGCGAACGGGTCCGAACAGGCTCCAGTTCTGCGCAGCCCTGACCGCGAAAGCCTCGTCGAGCATCGGGAAGAAGTGAGTTTGCTCCGGCGAGAGTGGCGGCCACCTGCGACCTCCTGCCTCGCGGACGAGACCGAGTTCCTGCTGTCCCAGGGGACGCCACAGCACTGTCGTTACGTCGCTGCTCACGTCGCCTCCGCTGTCGTGGTCGGTCGAGATGCCGGACAGTCCCGCCGGATCGAACTTTCGCCGCACCTCGTGCCCGTTGAGTGTGAGGTTTGCAGATGACCGCGCCGCGTGGAGGAGCGGAACTGAGCGCGTGATGGAGACTTCCGGATCTTGCCACGACCACCGACCACTGCCAGGCTTCGAAGATGACCTTGCTCAGGCTGATCGAGACCACTCCCGGACAGTATTCGCTGCTGCTGGATGCCGGGACCACCCCAGTCGACGGTGTGATCGGGGAGCTTGGTCACGAGCCCAACGGGTACTTCTGGGCAGGCGTCGCGGAGGTCCTCGTCCGCACCGAGGCCCCGGCGCTCGAAGGTCGATTCGCCTATGACCCTGAGGCCGGCATGTTCTGCGCCTACGGCACCGATCGTGGCGCGCTGCAAGAACTGGAGGCCTTGATGAACGCCGTGGCCACCGACGGCGAACGCATCCGGCGGCTGGTCGACGACGCCGAAGCGCGCGGGTTCGAGTTCGACGACTGACAGCTGACCCCGGCGGTTGACGAGGGAGACGCAGCGCTCCACGCGATGTCCACGAGGCGACCTCCTCGACGATCGCGAGTGGCCGCCGAATTCGCAGGAGTGCCGGACGGTTGTGGCGCCAGCATCGGCCACCCGTCACTGTCGCGGCGGGTTCAGGGGAGGAGAGGCGATGGCGGACGTTTCGGTCGACGTGCCGTCGCCCCTGCGTACGTGCATCGCCTTCTGCGAGGTCGAGTGCGTTGTCGGGTGCTGCGGGATCGATGCCGTCTCCACGGACCCCGACCTGATCGAGGACTGGTGCCACCAGGTGGGCTCGGCCGCGGTGGTCGAGGCCCGACTTCAACTCATCGATCTGATCGAGGTGGTCGAGGACCGCTCCCGTTGCGTCACGTCGGACTTTTTGAACCACCGCACACATGACGAGGCCGCGCGGCGTGAGTTGCTGGACTTCCTGGCCGCGCTCGCCGCGGGACTGACTGCCGGCGATGCGTCCGGGAGCGGCGCTGACACCTAGCGAGCCGGTGGCCGGTCCGGGAGCGGCCGGGCGCCCCGGGGTGATCAGGACTTGCGATGATCCGGTGATGACCTCCTACGTGTCCCACACCACCGTGGACTGTGCCGACGCCTTCGCCCTGTCCCGCTGGTGGGCCTCCGTCCTCGACTACCGCGAGGACCCGGACGACCCGAACGAGCCGGGCCACGAGGAGTGCATGATCTCCTCGCGGGACGGGCGGCACCGCCTGCTGTTCATCGAGGTGCCGGACGCGAAGCAGGTCAAGAACCGCATCCACCTCGACCTGCGCCCGGTCGAGGGGACGCGCGACGAGGAACTGGCCCGGCTGACCGGGCTGGGTGCGGCAGTGGTGGCCGACCGGCGTGAGAGCGACGGCACCGGCTGGGTGGTGCTCGCCGACCCGGAGGGCAACGAGTTCTGCATCCTCCGCAGCGACGCCGAGGTAGCCGCCACTCGCTCGTGACAGCGACCGAACGGCCGCCCCAGCTCCAACCGCCGATCTTGGAGTTGTGGCACCTCTCGAACTTCGCGGATGGGGCGTTCTGGGCGCCACAACTCCAAGATCGACGAGCGCGGGCCGCGAGCGCGGGCCGCGAGCGCGGGCCACGAGGGCGCGCGGCGGGGACGGCGCGGGGTGTGAGGGCTGGTGTGGGACGCTGCGGTGGTGATCGAGCTTGCGGACATCCAGGCGGCCGCCGACCGGATCGCCGACGTCGTCGTACACACCCCGACGCTGCCCATCCCGGGACTGACCGAGCTGCTCGGCGTACCGGTCACCGCCAAGCTGGAGCTGCTGCAACGTACCGGCTCGTTCAAGGCCCGTGGTGCGGCGGCGAAGCTGCTCGCGCTCGACGACGCGGAGCGGGCGGCCGGGGTGGTGGCGGTCAGCGGCGGCAACCACGGCATCGCGGTCGCGGTGATGGCCGGGGCGCTCGGGGTGGCGGCGACAGTGGTCATGCCCCGCACGGCGCCGGCCCGTGCGGTCGAGGTGGCGCGCGCGGCCGGGGCGGACGTCCGGCTGACCGAGGACATGGCCGGCGCGTTCGCGCTGATGAACCGGCTGCGGGACGAGGGCGTGACGCTGCTGCACCCGTTCGACGACCCGATCGTGCTCGCCGGGCAGGGCACTGTCGGGCTGGAGTTCGCCGACGACGCCGGTGAGCTGACCGACGTGCTGGTCAGCATCGGCGGGGGCGCGCTGATCTCGGGTGTGGCGGCGGCGCTGCGGGCGCGCCGGCCGGGGGTACGTGTCTGGGGCGTGGAGACCGAGGGCGCGCAGGCGATGTCGCAGGCGCTGGCGAAGGGCGGCCCGGTCGAGGTACCGCTGTCGTCGATCGTCACCACGCTCAGCGCGCCGAGCGTCTCGCAGCTCACCTACGACCATGTGACCGCGCTGGTCAGCGACGTTCTCGTGGTCTCCGACGCCGAGGCGGTGCGGGGCACGCTGGAGTTGGCCGAGCACGCCAAGGTGTGGGCCGAGCCCGCCGCCGGGTGCCTGCTGCCCGCCGCCCGCCGCGTGGTCGAGCGGGTGGGGGATGACGCCCGGCTGGGCCTGGTGGTCTGCGGCGGCAACGCCACTGTCGCCGACGTGACCGCGTGGGCCGGCCGCTTCGGCCTCTGAGCCGCAGCGCCCACCGCGCACCACGCGACCGCCGCGCCGAGCGCGCTGCCGCACAAGCCGCGCGACCTCCGCGCCACACGAACGGCAGAACCCGGGGGTACGCCGGCCGCCTCCGGTCCGGACGGGTGGGACCGGGACGACCGGCGTACGTCAGGACGTGGCCGGGCTGACGCCGTCGAGCAGTTCGGCGAGCCGGGCTGCGGTGGTCGGGGCGTGCAGGTGCAGCCGCGCCACGTTGATGCTGTCCGTGCCGATCACGGCGAGCAGCGCCTCTCCGTTGATCGCGTACACGCTGAGGTAGCCGCCCGCGTTGCGTACCGTGGACTGCTGGAAGTCGCCCTGCCCCAACCGTGATCCGACCTGGCGGCCGAGCCCGTACATGGTGGCGGCGAGCGCGGCCAGGTCGTCCGGGTCGGCGCCGTTCTGCAGGTTGTGCGTGACGAGCAGGCCGTCGACGCCGCCGAGGACGCATCCGTGCACGCCGGGGATCTGCAGCCGCAGCGCGGAGAGTTCCTGGGCGATGGCCGGGTACGGCAGCGCCGGGTTTCCGGCCAGCGACTGTGGAAGCGCCCGGGGTGGCGGCAGGGTGCCGGCCTGGGGGCGCGTACGGCGGGGGAGGTCGTCCACCCGGCTCACAGTTCCAGGCTCTCCTCGATCGTGCGCAGTTGGTGTCTGGCCATCGCGAGGTTGGCCCGGCTCTTGCTGACCATCAGGTAGAGGAACAGGCCCTTGCCGGTGCGGTTGCTCAGCGGTCGGATCAGGTGGTACTGGCTGCCGAGCGTGATCAGGATGTCCTCGATCTCGTCGTCGAGCTTGAGCATCTCGATGGTGCGCAGCTTGGCGCGTACCACGTCGGTGTTGCCGGCGGCGGCGACCGTCAGGTCGATCTCGCCGGTGCCCCCGGCGACGCCGAGGGTCATGCCACTGGTGTAGTCGACGAGCGCGGCCCCGATCGCGCCGTCGATGTTCATCGCGTTCTTCAGCGCGATGTCAAGGTTGCCCACGATTTTCTCTCCCCAGCTCGGGTCGCTGTCCGCCGGAGCGGGCGGGCAGCGGGTGCGGTCCGTCGAGGCTCGCATATGGAGACGCGAGGTGCACACGGGCCACCGGTGATCCACCTGAGCGGGCCCTCCCGGACCGGCCGCCGGTCCCGGCAAAGGGACCGCGCCGTCCATTACTTGTCGCCGTCTGTCCCGGTAAGACGGTGCATCCACGCTATGTAGAGATCCGATAGAGTGCGCCCGTGCGACTCACCATTCCGGTGGCGAAGGTGCTCTCGGCGCTGCTCGCCGAGCCCGAGGCGCCGCGCTACGGCCTCGATCTGATGCGGCTCACCGGCCTGCCCAGCGGGACGCTCTATCCGGTGCTGCACCGCCTCCGGGCGGCCGGCTGGCTCGCCGCCGACTGGGAGGACGTCGACCCGGTCGCCGCCGGTCGCCCGGCCCGCCGCTACTACCGCCTCACCGGCGAGGGCATCCGCTCGGCGCGGCCGGCGCTGGCCGACCTGCGTGCCCTCGTACCCGCCGAACCTGCCGGCCCGGACCCGGTCTGGGCGCCGGTGTGGTGACCCGGCCGCTGGGGCGTACCGCAGGGGTGTTGCTGCTCGCGCCGCCGGTCTGCGTCGCGGTCCTCGTGCTCGCGGGCGCGGTGATGGGCGTGGCCCACGGGTGGCTGGAGATGCGCGTACCGTGGGCCGTCGCCGCGCAGTTGCCGACCTGGTCGGCGCTCACCGCGCTGCTTGGCACGGCGCTCGCGATCGTCGTCACCCGGGCCGCGCGCCGGACCGTACGCGTGGGGGCGCTGCCCACCGCGCTCGGCGTGGTGCTGCCGGTCGCCGCGACGGTGACCGCGACGCTCGCGCTGCTCGCCGCCCGGGGCGAGAGCCGGGTGTGGGAGACGGTGCCCGGGCTGCTGCTCTGGCTGGCGCTGCTGGTCCCGGCGCTCTGGGCCGCCGGGGCGCTGGCGCGCCGGGACCGGGTCCGCCTCGCGTGGCTGGCCGGTCTGCTCGGCGCGCTGGTGGCGGCCGACGCGGCGGTGGTGCTCGCGGTGGTCACCTCGATCCCGGCCACCGCACCCGTGGCCGACGGTCTGCCGCCGGACGCGGTCGACCGGATCTCCGCGCCGCTCTGGCTGTTCACCTGCTGGACCGACTCGTCGTTCGGGCTGCCCCGGCCGACCGGGTGGGAACGGTTCCTCATCACCGACCGGGTGCTCGTCGAGCCGCTGTTCTATCTGGCCTGCACGCCCTACGCCGTGGCGTACGCGATGGCGGCGGCTCGGCCGGCGGCGGCCGCCGTGCCCGTCCCGGCACCCGCCTGAGCGTCAGGCGTTCCAGCTCAGCGCCCGCCCGGCCCGCTCGTAGTGCCGGGCCAGCTCGGCGTCGATCCGCGCGGCCCGCGCCTCGGTGAGCGTCACCGCCGGGTCCTGCCAGGGCCGCGCGCCGAGCATCCGGTGCCGCAGACCGGTCGGCGGGTGGGCGGCGAACAGCGAGGCGTCCTCCCGGACGGTGAGCTGCCGTTCCAGCGCCAGCCGCTGCGCCGCGGCGTCCAGCGCGCGTCCCGTCTCCACCCGCCAGGTGTCCGGCCCGTGGCCGCCGCGTACCGCGTTGCGCACGGCGGTGGCCACCGAGTCGGTCCGCAGCGTCGTGTCCAGCAGCCGGGTCGCGCCCGCCGTGCCGCCGGCGCGGGCGGCCATCTCGTCGGCCAGGTACTCGGCCCGCTGGCTCTCCCGCAGCGCGGTCGCGACCAGCACCACGTGCCCGGCGAACAGCAGCCGCGACAGCGTCCAGGACGCCAGGTGCCCGAGCCACTCGCCGACCATCACCAGGAGGCCGCCGCCGTCGGACCCACCCCGCGGCCGGAACAGGTCGGCGGCGTTGCCGAGCATGGTCAGCGCCGGCTGGGTCACCGGCCCCCGGCGTACGTCGCCGTTGACGAAGTGGCCCAGCTCGTGGCCCAGCAACGCGACCCGCGCCGGTCCGTCCAGCGCGCCCCACAGCGGCAGCCCGAGGCCGAGCACGCGCCGCCGGCGCAGTCCCACCGACGTCGCGTAGGCGTTGATGGCGCCGTCGACGCCGATCACGTGCGGCATCGGCGCGCCCACCGCCGTCGCCACCTCCCGGACCAGTGCGTGCAGCTCCGGCGCCTCCCGCTCGGTGAGCACGTCCAGGTCCCGGTCGAGCCGGCCGAAACGCGGCCGCAGCGCCACCGCGAGCGCGATCAGCGCCACGCCGCCGACCACCGCGAGGTTCGGGAAGGGGTACGCGAACAGCAGCCACACCCCGGCCACCGCGATCCCCGCCACCCCGAGCAGGAGCAGCACCGAGATGCCGGCGACGAGAACGCCGGTGAACCCGGGCCCGGTCCGCTCCAGCGACCGGCCGAGCAGCGCGGCGTACTGCCGGCGGGTGAGCCGCGCGGCGAGCCGGTGGGTCCGCCGGTCGACCCAGGACCAGCCGAACTCCGGCGGCTGCCGGCGCGCGTCGTAGGTGTCCAGGTTCCAGTCGCAGCCGGCGCACCAGGGCAACGCCCCGTCCAGCGACACCGGCGTCGCGCCGCATCGCGGACAGGCCCCCGTGCCCGTCGTCGTGGTGATCACGAGCGCCGATCCTGTCCGTTCCCCACCGGCGCCGGTACCGGCCGTTCGGACGAGTGCGGGCATCTCCGAGTCTTCCGCCGTTCCCCGCCACAACCGCCCCGACCAGGTCTAATGTGGAGGAGGCCGTGACTATTTGTGCCGTTCCGGTGGCGGCCGGGCGGTTCCCGGTGCACAGTGATCGCATGAGCGACGACGGAAGTGGTGGGCACTACTACTGGTGCACGCGACACCACCGGGTCGAGACCGATGCCGACGTGTGCCCCGCCAAGCACGTTCTCGGACCGTACGCCTCAGCCGCCGACGCGGACAACGCCCTGCAGACAGTGCGGGAGCGTAACGACGCGTGGGACGCCGAGGACGCCCGTTGGGCCGGGGAGGGCCGCTAGACGGCGCGGGAGGGCCCGCGTCGAGGTGATCCGTGCTCCGCGAGGGCGAGAGCACGTCCCCAGGAAAGGGAACCGAGATGGCCGAAGCACAGCAGGCCACCCGCCCGGCCGCGAAACGGACGACCGCGAAGAGGACCGCTGCGGGCAGGACGACGACGGTCACCAAGGCGTCGCCGAACGCCTCGGGCGCCGGCGCCGGACGGACACCGGCGAAGAAGGCGGCGGCCAAGAAGGCGGCCGCCAGGAAGGTCGTGTCGGCGGCGCGCAAGGCGCCGGCCACCAAGACCACCACCAGCAGGACGACGGCGAAGAAGACCGCGGCTCGTACGGCACCGGCCGGCCGGGCCACCGCCAAGAGCGCGCCGGCCAAGAAGACCACGGCGAAGAAGACGACCGCGAAGAAGACCACGGCGGCCAAGAAGACGGCGGCGGCGGCGAAGAAGACCACAGCGGCCCGGAAGACCACGACGGCCCGGACCACCGCCACCGCGAAGAAGGCGCCGGCCCGCACGACGACGGCGGCGAAGAAGACGACGGCGGCGGCGGCGGCCAAGAAGACCACCGGCGCGCGGAAGGTCACCTCGGCGGCGAAGAAGACCACCGCCGCCAAGAAGACCACGGCGGCGAAGAAGGCGCCGGCGAAGAAGACCACCGCCTCGACGCGTCCCACGGCGCGCAAGGCGGCGGCGAAGAAGGCGCCCGCGCGCAAGACCACCACCGCGCGCAAGACCACCACCACCACGGCGAAGAAGACCACCGCCGCGAAGAAGGCGCCGGCCCGCAAGAGCACCGCCGCGAAGAGCACCACCGCACGTAAGGCGCCGGCCCGCCGCGCCTGACGCCGCGGACACCGCTCCCTCCCGGGGAGCGGAACGTGCGGGGCGCTGTCAGGATTACCCCGTGGTGATCCGACGCGTACTGGCGCCCCGTATCGACTTCGGCGCGCTGCGCCGCGAGCTGGGACTGCCCGAGGGCTTCCCGGCCGCGGCGCAGCGCGAGGCCGACCTGGCGGCCGCCGCGCCGCCGCCGGCCGTCGCCGACCGGACCGACATCCCGTTCGTCACCGTCGACCCGGCGACCTCGCGCGACCTCGACCAGGCCATGCACCTCACCCGCCGTCCCGGCGGCGGCTACCGCGTCCGGTACGCGATCGCTGACGTCCTGACCCACGTACGCCTCGGTGGTGACCTGGAGGCCGAGACGTGGCGCCGGGGACAGACGGTCTACCTGCCCGACGGCAACGTGCCGCTGCACCCGCACACGCTCAGCGAAGGGGCGGCCAGTCTGCTGCCCGACGCCGACCGGGCCGCCGTGCTCTGGACCGTCGACCTGGACGCCGACGGCGGCACCGTCGCTGTCACGCTGGAGCGGGCGCTGGTGCGCAGCCGGGCCAAGCTCGACTACGGCGGCGTGCAGCGCGACGCCGACGCGGGCCGGCTGCCCGAGCCGATCGCCCTGCTGCCCGAGATCGGGGCGCTGCTCACCGCGCGGGGCCTGACCCGGGGCGCGATCAACCTGCCGCTGCCGGAGCAGGACGTCGAGCCCGACGGCGACGGGTGGCGGCTGGTGCTGCGCGGCCCCGGCCCGATGGAGGAGCACAACGCGCAGATCTCGCTGCTGACCGGGATGGCCGCCGCCGACATCATGCTGGCCGGCCGGATCGGGCTGCTGCGCACCATGCCCCGGCCCCGGCCGGAGGCGGTCGAGCGGCTGCGGCTCGCCGCCGGACCGCTCGGCGTGCCCTGGCCGGACGGCACCCCGGTGGGTCAGGTGCTCGACGGGCTGGACACCTCCCAGCCCCGGGTCGCGGCCTTCGTCGACCAGGCCGCCGAGCTGATGCGCGGCGCCGCGTACACCGCGTTCGACGGGGAACTGCCCGAGCAGCCCGAGCACGGCGGGGTGGCCGCCGCGTACGCGCACGTGACGGCACCGTTGCGGCGGCTGGCCGACCGCTACGCCACCGAGGTCTGCCTGGCGCTGCACGAGGGCCGGGAGGTGCCCGAGCAGGTGCGGGCCGCGCTGCCGAAGCTGCCCGAGGTGATGGCCACCACCGACCGGACCGCCGGCGCGGCCAGCCGCGGCGCCGTGGAACTGGCCGAGGCGGTGCTGCTCGCGCACCGGGTGGGGGAGACGTTCGAGGCGGCCGTGCTCGACGTGGACGAACCGCGCCCGGCGGGCAACGGCCGCACCGGCCGACCGCCCGGCGGCAGCATCGCGCTGGACGAGCCGCCGGTACGCGCCCGCTGCACCGGAGAGCTGCCGCTGGGCGAACGCGTCCGGGTACGCCTCACCGCCGCCGACCCGGCCCAGCGCCGGGTCGCCTTCGAACGGGCGTGACCAGCGCGGCCATTGTCACAGCATCGGGATGCACCGCACGTGCCCCCGCTTTGCGAGGATGAGCGCATGGCTTACGACGCGACCACGCTGCCCGACGTCTCCGGGCTGACCGTCGGCATCATCGGTGGCACCGGCGACCAGGGACGGGGTCTCGCCTACCGGTTCGCCCGGGCCGGGCAGACCGTGCTGATCGGCTCCCGCACCGCGGAGCGGGCCACCCAGGCCGCCGCCGAGATCGCCGCCCTGCCGCACGTACCGGAGGGTGCCGTCGTCTCCGGCGGCGACAACGAGGACGTCGCCCGGCGCAGCGACGTGGTGATCGTCGCGGTGCCGTGGGACGGGCACGCGGCCACCGTCGCCGCGCTCGCCGGACCGCTGACCGGGAAGATCGTGGTGGACTGCGTCAACCCGCTCGGCTTCGACAAGCAGGGCCCGTACGCGCTCACCGTCGCCGAGGGCAGCGCCGTGCAGCAGGCTGCCGCGCTGCTGCCCGAGTCCCGGGTCTGCGCCGCGTTCAACCACGTCAGCGCGCCGCTGCTGGCCGACCCGGAGATCGACCGGATCGACCTGGACGTGCTGATCTGCACCGAGGACCGGGAACTCGTGGGCGTGGTCGGCGCGCTGGCCGCGCGGATCCCCGGCATGCGGGGCATCTACGCCGGGCGGCTGCGCAACGCCCACCAGATCGAGGCGTTCACCGCGAACCTGATCGCGATCAACAAGCGCTACAAGGCGCACGCCGGCATCCGCGTCACCGACCTCTGACGAGCGCGGCGGGAACCGGCCGGCGCCGGCTCCCGCCGTACCCGCCTCAGAACGTGTGCTCGGCCGCCGGGAACTCGCCGCCGCGCACCTCGTCGGCGAACCGGCGGGTGGCGTCGGTCAGCGCGCCCGCCAGGTCGGCGTAGCGCTTCACGAAGCGCGGCGCCCGGCCGGTACGCAGCCCGGCCATGTCCTGCCAGACCAGCACCTGACCGTCGGTGTCTGCGCCGGCCCCGATGCCGACGGTGGGGATGGGCAGCTCGGCGGTGACCCGCTTGGCCACCTCGCCCGGCACCATCTCCAGCACCACCGCGAACGCGCCCGCCTCGGCCACCGCACGCGCGTCGGCGAGCACCTCCTCGGCCGCTTCCCCCCGGCCCTGCACCCGGTAGCCGCCCAGCGTGTGCTCGCTCTGCGGGGTGAAGCCGATGTGCGCCATCACCGGGATGCCGGCGCCGGTGATCGCCTCGATCTGGGCGGCGCAGCGCCGCCCGCCCTCCAGCTTCACCGCGTGGCAGCCGCCCTCCTTCATGAACCGCACCGCGGTCCGCAGCGCCTGCGCCGGCCCCTCCTCGTAGGAGCCGAACGGGAGGTCACCGACGATCAGCGAGTGCTTCGTGGCCCGCACCACGGCGCGCACCAGCGGCAGCAGCTCCTCGGCGGTCACCGGCAGCGTGGTCTCGTAGCCGAAGACGTTGTTCGCCGCCGAGTCGCCGACCAGCAGCACCGGGATCCCCGCCTGGTCGAAGATCGAGGCCGTGTACTGGTCGTACGAGGTCAGCATCGCCCACCGCTCGCCGCGCTCCTTGGCGGCGATCAGGTCGCGGGTGCGTACCCGCCGGGTGGCCGGCCCGCCGTAGAGGGCGGTCACCTCGGCCGGGGTGGACTCCACCATGACAATCTCCTTCCTCGAGGCCGCGCACGCGGTCCCCGGGTTCCCCGCGATCGTCGCACCGGGCGGCGGGCCGCGGGCAGGTCGGAGTGGAGGATGTCACTCCCCGGCCGGAGGAGCGGTCAGCCGTCCTCGCGCCACCGGTTGGTGATCGGCAGCCGCCGGTCCCGCCCGAACGCCTTCATGGAGATCTTGGTGCCGGGCGCGGACTGCCGTCGCTTGTACTCGGCGGTATCCACCATCCGCAGCACCTTGTCCACCACGGCCGGGTCGTGGCCGGACTCGACCAGGCCGTCGCGGCCCAGGTCGCCGTCGACGTAGCCGATCAGGATCGGGTCGAGCACGTCGTAGTCGGGCAGCGTGTCGCTGTCGAGCTGGCCGGGGCTCAGCTCGGCCGACGGCGGCTTGCCGATCGAGTTCTCCGGGATCGGCGGCGTCTGGCCGCGCCGCGCCGCGTCCGCGTTGCGCCACTTCGCCAGCCGCCACACGAGCGTCTTCCAGACGTCCTTGACCGGGTTGTAGCCACCCACCGAGTCGCCGTAGAGCGTCGAGTAGCCCACCGCCAGCTCGCTCTTGTTGCCGGTGGTGAGCACCAGGTGGCCCTCCTGGTTCGACAGCGCCATGAGGATCACGCCGCGTACCCGGGCCTGGAGGTTCTCCACCGCCACCCCGGACAGCGACATGTTCGCCAGGAACGTGTCCACCATCGGCTGGATCGGCTCGACCCGGTAGTCCAGACCGGTGCGCTTCGCCAGGTCCTCGGCGTCGGTGCGGGAGTGCTCGGAGGAATGCTGGCTGGGCATCGAGACGCCGACGACCCGCTCCGGGCCGACCGCGTCCACAGCGATGGCCGCCGCGACCGCCGAGTCGATGCCGCCGGACAGGCCGAGCACCACCGAGGGGAAGCGGTTCTTGTCGATGTAGTCGCGCAGGCCCAGCACCAGCGCGTGCCACACCTCGGCCTCGTCGGCGACCGGCTCGATGATGCCGCCGTCCGCAGCCGGTCCGGCGGGCGCGGCCGGGATCGCCGGGATCTCGTGGCGGGCCACGCGCATCCCGTCGGTCAGCGCGCCGGTCCCGCCGGGCGCACCGGCCGCCGCCGGCAGCTCCAGGTCGTGCACCACCAGGTGCTCGACGAACTGCGGCGCCCGGGTCAGCAGCGTGCCGTCCGCGGTGACGATCATCGAGTCGCCGTCGTAGACCAGCTCGTCCTGGCCGCCGACCATGTTCACGTACGCGATGGGGGCGCCGGCCTCGGCGGCGCGCCGGCGCACCAGCGGCAGCCGCACGTCGTCCTTGTTCAGCTCGTACGGCGAGGCGTTGATGCTCAGCACCAGCCCGACGCCGACCTCCCGGGCCACCGCGAACGGGCCACCGGCCTGCCACAGGTCCTCGCAGATGGTCAGCGCCACGTCGACGCCGCCGACGCGCACCACGGTGAGCGTGTCGCCGGGGACGAAGTAGCGGTCCTCGTCGAAGACGCCGTAGTTCGGCAGATGGTGCTTGAAGTAGGTGGCCACCACCTCGCCCCGGTGCAGCACCGCCGCCGCGTTGCGGGCACCCCGGCCCGGCTGGGCGTCGGAGCTGACCTGCGGCGGGCCGTCCGCGTCCAGGTAGCCGACCATGACCGGGAGGTCACCGAGGCCGTCGGCGGCCAGGTCGGCGGCGAGCCGGTGCAGCGCGGCGCGGGACGCGGCCACGAACGAGCGGCGGAACACCAGGTCCTCGACCGGGTAACCGGTGAGCATCAGCTCGGGGAACAGGACGAGCTGGGCGCCGGCGTCGGCGGCCTGACGGGTCCACGAGCGGATCAGGGCGGCGTTGCCGGCGAGGTCGCCTACCGTCGGGTTGACCTGGCACAGGGCGAGACGCAGGGTGGGCATGCCTCCATCTTCCCCCAGCCGTCCGGGCCGAATCCGACAGGTCGCGGGATACCGGGGCGGGCCCCGCGCGCGTCCCGGCGGGCCGGACACGGCGGGACGGCCGGCCGGGGAGGGCGTAACGTCGGCGTAACGAGCCCGGTGGAGACTGGGCGGTCAGGCCGGGCCGGCCCGACCGGTGCGGACGTACGTGTCACGAGGGGTGGAAGTGGACCGTCAGCAGGAGTTCGTCCTCCGCACGCTGGAAGAGCGGGACATCCGTTTCGTCCGGCTGTGGTTCACCGATGTGCTCGGCACGCTCAAGAGCGTCTCGGTGGCCCCGGCGGAGCTGGAGGCGGCCTTCGACGAGGGCATCGGGTTCGACGGCTCCGCGATCGAGGGCTTCGCCCGGGTCTTCGAGTCGGACATGGTGGCCATGCCGGACCCGACCACCTTCCAGGTCTTCCCGTTCGAGGGCGGGGTCAGCGGCGAGAGCGCCCGGATGTTCTGCGACATCTCGCTGCCCGACGGCAGCCCGTCGTGGGCCGACCCGCGGCACGTGCTGCGCCGGATGCTCTCCCGGGCCGCCGACAAGGGCTTCACCTTCTACACCCACCCGGAGATCGAGTTCTTCCTGCTGGAGAACGGCCCGCAGGACGGCTCGGTGCCCGTCCCGGTGGACACCGGCGGCTACTTCGAGCACACCACGCACGCCGTCGCGCGGGACTTCCGCCGCCAGGCCGTGCTGGCGCTGGAGCGGATCGGCATCTCGGTGGAGTACAGCCACCACGAGGTCGCCCCCGGCCAGCAGGAGATCGACCTGCGCTACGCCGACGCGCTCACCACCGCCGACAACATCATGACGTTCCGGCACGTGGTGAAGGAGGTCGCGCTCTCCACCGGCGTGCAGGCCAGCTTCATGCCGAAGCCGTTCACCGACCAGCCGGGCAGCGGCATGCACACGCACCTGTCGCTGTTCGAGGGGGAGCGCAACGCGTTCCACGACGCCGGCGACCCGATGAAGCTCTCCAAGGTCGCGAAGTCGTTCATCGCCGGGCTGCTCACCCACGCCCGGGAGTACACCGCCGTCACCAACCAGTGGGTCAACTCGTACAAGCGGCTGTTCCCGCAGGCGCTGCCGGACCGGATCACCGAGAGCCCCGCGTACGTCTGCTGGGGTCACCTGAACCGGTCCGCGCTGGTGCGGGTGCCCGCGTACGGCAAGCCGAACTCGGCCCGGGTCGAGGTCCGCTCGCTGGACTCCGCGACCAACCCCTACCTCGCGTTCGCGGTGATGCTCGGCGCCGGCCTCAAGGGCATCGAGGAGGGCTACGAGCTGCCCCCGGGCGCCGAGGACGACGTCTGGTCGCTGAGCAGCGCCGAGCGCCGGGCCATGGGGTACGAGGCGCTGCCGGAGAACCTGGCCGAGGCAATCGACGTGATGGCCGGTTCCGAGCTGGTGGCCGAGGTGCTCGGCGAGCACGTCTTCGACTTCTTCCTGCGCAACAAGCGCTCCGAGTGGGAGCAGTACCGCCGCGAGGTCACCCCGTACGAGCGGCAGCGCTACCTGTCGCTCTAGATCACGCTGGCGCGGTGCCGCTATCGTCTGCGGCACCGCCCCGGCACCACCGCCGGGCGGGCGTGAGCCGGGGAGGCGTTGGTGCTGGGAGATCTGCTCGACGGGGCGTGGCAGAGCATCGTGTTCGGGATCGTCGGGGTCGCCCTGATGGCCGCCGGATTCCTGCTCGTCGACCTGCTCACCCCGGGCAAGCTGCGGGAGCTGATCTGGGTGCGCCGCAACGGCAACGCCGCGCTGCTGCTCGCCGCCAACCAGCTCGGCATCGCCGGCATCGTCTTCACCGCCGTGCTGACCAGCTACAGCTCGTTCACCAAGGGCCTCGCGTCCACCGTGGTGTTCGGGCTGGTCGGCCTGCTGGTGATGGCGCTGGCCTTCCTGGTGCTGGACCTGCTCACCCCGGGCAAGCTCGGCGACGTCATCGCCGCCGACGAGCCGCACCCGGCCGCCAAGGTCAGCGCCGCCACCCACTTCGGCGCCGCGCTGATCGTCTGCGCCTGCATCGCCTGAGGAGTGTCGTACCCCCGGGTTAGCGTCCGGGGGTGAACCGCACCGACCGCCTCTACGCCCTGGTCGAGGAGCTGCGGGCGGTCTCGCCGCGCCCGCGCAGCGCGACCTGGCTGGCCCGCCGCTTCGAGGTGAGCACCCGCACCGTCGAGCGCGACATCTCCGCGTTGCAGGGCGCCGGGGTGCCGATCTGGGCCGAGCCGGGCCGCACCGGCGGCTACGTGGTCGACCGGGCCCGCACGTTGCCGCCGGTCAACCTGACCCCGGCCGAGGCGGTGGCGATGGCCGTCGCGCTGCACCGGCTCGGCGGCTCACCGTTCGCCCCGGCGGCCGGCGCCGCGCTGCGCAAACTGGTCGCGGTGATGCCACCCGCCGCGGTGGCCGAGGCGCACCGGCTCGCCGGCCGGGTGCACCTGGTCGGCGACGGACCGGGCACACCCGTCCCGGCCGCCGTCGCCGACGCGGTCGCCGCCGGGCGGGTGCTGCGCCTGCGGTACGCCGACCGCGGCGGCACCGATTCGGTACGCGACGTGGAGCCGCTGGCCTACCTGGGCAACTCGGTGCACTGGTACCTGGTCGCCTGGTGCCGGCTGCGCGACGGTGTGCGCTGCTTCCGCACCGACCGGATCGTGTCGGTGCACCCGCTGGCCGAGCCGGTGACCCGGGAGTGGCGTCCCGGCGACCTCGACGTGCCGGTCGACCGGGTGCGCCCGCTCACCCTGGTCTGATCCGGGTGGAAACACCGACAGGACGCTGTCGTGGCCCGGTACGAGGCTGAATCCTGACGACGCCGGCCGACCGCCGGCGCGAACGAGGAGGAAGCATGTCCAGCACGCCCGTGACCTGGTTCGAGATCGGCTCCGACCGCCCGGACGAGGCGCAGCGGTTCTACTCCGAGCTGTTCGGCTGGAGTTTCGACGAGCAGGGCGGCCCGGGCGGGTCGTACCGGCAGACGACGGCCGGCGGTGAGCCGGGGATCGGCGGCGCGATCCGGGGCACCGACGACGGCAACTACGCGACCTTCTACGCCCAGGTGGCCGACGTGGCGGAGACCTGCCGCCGGGCCGAGGAGGCCGGCGGCGCCGTACTGACCGCACCGATGACCACGCCGGCCGGCCTGGTGCGCGCCACGCTGCGTGACCCGTCGGGCAATCTGTTCGGCGTCTTCACCCCGCCCGCCGAGGGCTGACAGTACGTCGGGTGTGGTCGTCGTCGGGACTGCCGTACCGGAACGGCGTGGGGGGGGGGGGGGGGGGGGGGGGGGGGCCCGGCGGGGGGGGGGGCGGGCGCCGGGCCGCGCCGCCCCCACCCGGGGGTGGCCCCGCTCAGCTCCGGCCAGGAGGAGGGAACGGCCGGTGAGGGGCGGCGGGGCCACCACGTCACTTGCCGCCCTGGCCCTCCTGCTCGGCCTCGGCGCCCTGGTCGGCCTTGTCGCCGCCCTTGCCGTGGTGGCCGGGCCGGCCGTCGTGGCCGCCCTTGCCCGGGCCCGGGAACACGCCCGCCTCGGCGGCCTTGAGCACCGCGTCGGCCTGCTCCTGGGTGAGCTTGCCGTCGGTGACGGCCTGGTCCAGCCGCTCCTTCAGCGCGGCCTGCCGGTCCTCGGTCGACGGCCGCTCCGGCCGCTCCGGGCGGTCGCCCTGGCGCTGCTCGTGCAGCTTCTCCAGCGCCGCGGTGACCTTGTCGGTCGAGACGCCCAGCTCCTTGGCGAGCGCCTCGGCGAACTCGGCCTGCCGGTCGGCGTGCTTCTGGCGGCGGTCGTCACCCTGGTCGGTGCTGCTGCTGGCGCTCGAAGACGGGTTCGGGCTCTTGTCGTCGGCGAGCGCCACCGTCGGGGCGGCGATCCCGACGCCGAGCACGCCGGCAGCGGCCAGGCCGGCCAGCAGGTGCTTCTTCGACATCGTGCGGATCATGCGATTCTCCTGTTCGGTGGTGGTGCGATGACGTCACCGACAGTGGTCGCCGGAACTGAGGGCCACCCGTGGCGAACCTGTCAGCGAGCTGGCAATCCCGTCCGGAAGGCCCGAATTATTCGTGTTGCCGGGGTGCCGCAGCGCCCGCGAGGCTGGGCGAAACCCGACGAAAGGCCACTCCATGCCACAGCCCGCCATCCGCGAGATCCCGCTCACCGGGCCGGGCTCCGGGCCGTACTCGATCACGGTCGGGCCCGACGGCGCGCTCTGGCTGGCGCTGGCCGGCTCCGGCGGCGTCGCCCGGCTCGGCCTCGACGGTGAGGTACGGACCTACCGCGACGACCCGCCCGGCAGCCGCCCGCTGATCATCGTCGGCGGCCCCGACGGCGCGCTCTGGTACACCCGCTCGGGCGACGACCGGCTCGGCCGGATCACCGTCGACGGCGAGACCGGCTCGGTGGCGCTGCCGCCCGCCTGCGGCCCCTGCGGGCTGGCGGTGGGCGCGGACGGCGCGCTCTGGTACGCCGGCATGAGCGACGACACGATCGGCCGGGTGAGCGTCGACGGGGAGGTGACGTCCTTCCCGCTGCCGGTCGACAAGGGCTTCCCGTCGATGCTGGCGGCCGGCCCGGACGACGCGCTCTGGCTCACGCTCAACCAGGCGAACGCGATCGCCCGGGTCGGCCTGGACGGGAAGGTGGCAGTGCATCCGCTGCCCACCGAGGCGGCCGGGCCGGTCGGCATCACCCGGGGCGGCGACGGCGCGCTCTGGTTCGTGGAGATCGTGGCCGGGCAGCTCGGCCGGATCACGCCGGACGGGCGGATCGACGAGTTCCCGCTGCCGGACCGGGAGGCCCGCCCGCACGCGATCGTCGCGGATCCGGCCGGCGGCTGCTGGTTCACCGAGTGGGGCGCCAACCGCATCGGCCACATCGACCCCGACGGCCATATCACCGCCCACACCCTGCCCACGCCGGCCTCGGAACCCCACGGCCTCACGGTCACCCCCGACGGCGCGGTCTGGGCGGCCCTGGAGACCGGCGCCGTGGCCCACCTGACCCCGCCCACCTCGCTCACGCCGCGCTGATCACGCCGCCCCGGCCGCGTTGATCATGAAGTTAGCGGCAGTTGTGGATCTCCAAACCGCCGCTAACTTCATGATCGTCGGGTCGGGCGGGGTGGGGCGGGCGGTGCCGGGCCGGGTGGGGCGGGGGGCCTCAGCGGACGGCGGCGGTCACCGTCAGGGTGCCTGTGGTGGCGTCGAGCAGGGTGGGGGTGCCTACCGGGACGGTGAGCTGGCCGGGGCCGTGGCCGACGGGCAGGCCGCCGAGGACCGGCACGCCCAGGTCGCCCAGCCGGTCGGTGAGCACGTCCACGACAGTGGTGTCCCAGCCGTCCGCGCACTCGGTGAACTGGCCGACCGCCACCCCGGCGATCCCGTCCAGCGCACCGCAGCGGCGCAGGTGGGTGAGCATCCGGTCGATCTTGTACGGCGGCTCCTGCACCTCCTCGACCAGCAGGATCGCCCCGGTCAGGTCGGGCATGTCCGGCGTGCCGATGGACGCGGTGATCAGGCACAGGTTGCCGCCGATCAGCCGGCCCTCGGCCCGCCCGGGCACCCGCACCGGGTACGTCTCCTCCGCCTCGACCGCCGCCACCGTCACCGGCTCGGTGCTGGTCAGCGCGGCGTGCAGCGACTCCGCCGAGCGGACCGGCGTGCGCTCGTCCCGCCACGCGGCGCCCGGCCCGTGCACCCCGGCCAGCCGGGCGCCCCGCCAGAGCGCGAACTGCAACGCGGTGATGTCGGAGAACCCGGCCACCACCTTCGGATCCCGGCGTACCGCGGCCATGTCGATCAGGTCGACCACCCGCTGCGCGCCGTAGCCGCCCCGGGTGCAGATCACCCCGCGGATCTCCGGGTCGGCGAACGCCGCGTTCAGGTCCGCGGCCCGCAGCGCGTCGTCGCCGGCCAGGTAACCCCGCCTGGCGTACGCGTTCGGCGCGGGCACCGGCCGCAGCCCCCACCCGGTGAGCAGCTCGATGCCGCGGGCCACCCGTTCGGGGCGGGTCGGTCCGGACGGGGACACCAGCATCACCGCGTCGCCGGGACGCAGGGCCGGTGGGCGCACACAGTCGTCAGGCACGATCGGAGCCTAGGGCCTGCCGGACCGTGCCCTGTCGGCCGCACCGGTTAGCCTCGACGTCGTGGCGACCGCGCTGGTGATCGAGAACGACCCGACCGACGACCTCCGCCGCCTGGGGGAGTGGCTCACCGAAGGGGGCCTTGAGCTGCGCGTGCTGCGTCCGCACGCCGGTGACCCGCTCCCCGACGACCTGGAGGGGTACGCCGCGCTCGTGGTGCTCGGCGGCGACCAGCAGGCATACCCGGGGTCCGACGGGGCTCCGGGCGCACCCTGGTTCCCGGCGCTGGAAGGGCTGCTGCGCAAGGCGGTCCGCAAGCGCGTGCCCACGCTCGCGGTCTGCCTCGGCGCGCAACTGCTCGCCACCGCGCACGCCGGCCGGGTCGAGCGCAGCACGTCCGGCCCGGAGGTCGGGCCGGCGCTCGTCGGGCGGCGCGACGCCGCCGAGGACGACCCCCTGTTCCGGTACGTGCCGCTGATGCCCGACGTGCTCCAGTGGCACGCCGACGAGATCACCGAGCTGCCGCACGGCGCGACGCTGCTCGCCGCGTCCACCCGCTACCCGCACCAGGCGTTCCGCCTCGGCGACCGGGCCTGGGGGCTGCAGTTCCACATCGAGTGCGACACCGCGATGATCGCCGAGTGGTCCCGCGACTCGGCCGTGCTGGCCGAGCTGGGCTACGACCCGGAGCTGGTGGTGGCCGCCTGCGACCGGGTGATGGCCGACGTCGAGGAGGCGTGGCAGCCGTTCGCGATCCGGTTCGCCGCACTCGCGCTCGGCGAACTCGGCGACGACAACCCGCGCCGCAGCCTGCCGCTGCTCGGGGCCTGACGGTGACCCGGCCGGCCCGCGGGCGCCTGGCCCGCTACGGATTCGCCGAGGGTGACGGCGCCGCCCGCGCCGCCGACCTGCTCGGCCCGGACGGGCTCGCCCTGTGGCGGCCCGACACCCAGGAGCCCGCCGACGAACCCGCCGCCGAACTGCTCGGCGCGCTGTCCCGCGCCGCCGACCCGGACCTGGCCCTGCGTCAGCTGCACCGGCTGGTCGAGTCCGAGCGGCGCTCCGGCGACGAGGTGGCCGTACGCGACGCCCTGGCCGCCGACCCCGGGCTGCGCCGCCGGCTGATCGCGGTGCTCGGCGCCTCCTCCGCGCTCGGCGACCACCTGGTCGCCAACCCCGGGCAGTGGGCGGTGCTGGCGACCGAGCCGGACGGGCTCGCCCCCACCGCGGACGGGCGGCTCGACCTGAGCGTCGCCGCCCGGCTCACCACGATGACCGGCGCGGTCCCGCTGCTGCGGCAGGCGTACCGTCTCTCGCTGCTGCGGATCGCGGCGGCCGACCTGACCGGCGGGCGCGGCCTGGAGCAGACCATGGCGGCGCTGTCCGGGCTGGCCGACGCCACGCTGGCCGCCGCCTACGACATCGCCGCCGACGAACTCCCCGAGGGCACGCCGCGCCCCCGGCTCGCGGTGGTGGCGATGGGCAAGTGCGGTGGCGACGAGCTGAACTACGTCTCCGACGTCGACGTCATCTTCGTCTCCGCCACCGACGACGACCTGCCGGCCGCGACCCAGATCGCCACCCGGCTGATCCAGATCTGCGGGCTGGTGGCCTGGCCGGTCGACGCGGCGCTGCGACCCGAGGGCAACCGGGGGCCGCTGGTCCGCACGCTCGCCAGCCACCTCGCCTACTACAAGCGCTGGGCGCGCACCTGGGAGTTCCAGGCGCTGCTCAAGGCCCGCCCGGCCGCCGGCGACCTGGAGCTCGCAAAGGAGTGGATCGACGCGCTGGCCCCGCTCGTGTGGACCGCCGCCGAACGCCCCGAGGCGGTCGAGGACGTCCGGTCCATGCGCCGCAAGATCCTCGACAACGTGCCGCCGAAGGAGCTGGAACGCGAGATCAAGCGCGGTCCGGGCGGGCTGCGCGACATCGAGTTCGCCGTCCAGCTGCTCCAGCTCGTGCACGGCCGGGGCGACGAGTCGCTGCGGGTGCCCGGCACCGTGCCGGCGCTGCGCGCGCTCGTCGCCGGCGGCTACGTGGGGCGCGCCGACGGGGAGGCGCTGCTGCGCGGCTACCGCTTCCTGCGCGCCGTCGAGCACCGGCTCCAGCTCCAAGCCCTGCGCCGTACCCACACCGTGCCGACCGAACCGGCCGCGCTGCGCTGGCTCGCCGCCGCGCTCGGCTACGTGGCCACGCCGGGCCGCAGCGCCGTCGAGGAGTTCCGCGCCGAGTGGGTCACCCACGCCACCGAGGTACGCCGGCTGCACGCCAAACTGCTCTACCGGCCGCTGCTCGAATCCGTGGCCCGCGTACCGGCCGAAGGGCTGCGCCTCACGCCCGAGGCGGCCCGGCACCGGCTGGAGGTGCTCGGCTTCGCCGACCCGGCCGGTGCGCTGCGGCACCTGCAGGCGCTCACCGGCGGCGTCAGCCGTACCGCCGCGATCCAGCGCACGCTGCTGCCGGTGCTGCTCGACGAGTTCGCCGACGCCCCCGAACCGGACCGTGGTCTGCTCAACTACCGGCAGGTCTCCGACAAGCTCGGCAGCACCCCCTGGTACCTGCGCCTGCTGCGTGACTCCGGCCCGGTCGCGCGCCGGCTGGCCCGGGTGCTGTCCTCGTCCCGGTACGCGGCCGACATGCTGGCCCGCGAACCGGAGGCGCTGCGGCTGCTCGCCGAGGACAGCGAGCTGACTCCGCGTCCACGGGAGACGCTCGTCGAGGGCTTCGCCGCCGCTGCCGCCCGCCACGACGACCCGGTCGAGGCGATCCGGGCGGTCCGCGCGCTGCGCCGCCGGGAGCTGGTCCGGATCGCCGCCGCCGACGTGCTCAGCCACGCCGGTTCGCTCGCCCCGCTCACCTCGCGCCCGGTCGGCGGCGGGGAACGCCGGCCCACTGTGGTGGACGTGACTGCCGTCGGCACCGCGTTGTCGCACGTCGCCGACGCCACGCTGGCCGCCGCGCTGCGCGCCGCCCGTACCGTCCACCCCGGACCGCCCGGCCTGCGCTTCGCGGTGATCGGCATGGGCCGGCTCGGCGGGTACGAGTCGAACTACCTCTCCGACGCCGACGTGCTGTTCGTCTACGACCCGCCGCCCGGGCTGGGGGAGAGCGCGGCGAGCGCCGCCGCACAGGCCATCGCCGAGGAACTGCGCCGGCTGCTGTCCGCGCCCGCCCCCGACCCGCCGCTGGGCGTCGACGCCGACCTGCGCCCCGAGGGCCGGCAGGGCCCGCTGGTCCGCAGCCTCGCCGCGTACGCGCAGTACTACGCGCGCTGGTCCCGGGTGTGGGAGGCGCAGGCGCTGCTGCGGGCGCGGTTCGTCTGCGGCGACGCCGACCTGGGCGCCGAGTTCGAGGCCATGATCGAGCCGGTGCGCTACCCGGCCGAGGGGCTGAGCCGCGAGCAGGTGGTGGAGATCCGCCGGATCAAGGCGCGGGTGGAGACCGAGCGGCTGCCCCGCGGCGCCGACCCGGCCACCCACACCAAGCTGGGCCGGGGCGGGCTGGCAGACGTCGAGTGGGCGGTGCAGTTGCTCCAGCTCCGATACGCCGGTCAGGTGCCCGCCCTGCGTGGCACCCGTACGCTCGACGCCCTCGCCGCCGCCCGCGACGCCGGGCTGCTCGACCCGTCCGACGCCGCCGAGCTGGCCGCCGGCTGGACGCTCGCCGCCGAGGTGCGCGACGCGTTGATGCTGGTCCGCGGCCGGGCCGGGGACCAGTTGCCCCGGCACGGGGTGGAGCTGGCCGGGGTGGTGCGGCTGCTGGGGCGCGAGGACCAGGGCGAGTTCCTCGACGAGTACCTGCGCACCGGCCGCCACTCCCGCACAGTCGTCCAGCGAATCCTCGAGTCCCCCCTCTAACCCCACGCCGCCCCTCCCGCCCCGCCCCGCCCGCCTCCCGCGGCGTTGATCTTGCACTTGTGGCCCCGGCGAAAGCGGCATTTCCGGCTCCCGAGGGGCCGCAACCGCAAGATCGACGGGGCAGGGGGACGAGGGCGGGGGGCGGGTGGTCAGCTTGTGAGGGTGTAGGTGCCCTCTCGGGGGACCGTTACGGTGATCCACTTGCCGTCTCGGGTGACCTCGGCGCCGCCGTTGACGGTGAGCCAGCGGTCGTGGCGTACCCGGATCGGGATCTTGCCGGGGGCGGGGGCGCGGAACGTGATCGAGGCGCCGTCCTGGCGGACCAGCTCACCGGGCGCGCCGACGAGCGGGGTGGGCTCGGCGACCGCGTACAGCTTCCAGTGCCGGTCCGACCAGACCTCGGTCAGGTACGGCTGGCCCGTCTCCACCAGCTTCGCCTCCGACGCACCCACCCAGGAGAAGTCGGCGTCGGGCACCGCCACGTACTGCACCGCGTTGTCGGCCAGCCAGTCCCGGTAGGTGATCGGGGTCAGCGGGACGCCGGTGCCGTCCGCGCCGGGCACCGTGGTGAAGAACAGCGCGTTGCGGTCGATGTCGGCCTGCCGCAGCCAGCCCCGCGCGAGCGGCACGTCCCCCATGTGGGCCGCCTCCCAGTAGTTGCGGGTCGGCGGCACCTCCACCCGCCCGGTGAGCCCGCGCCGGGCCAGCTCCGCACGCAGCGGCGTGAAGTACGCCGGGTCCGCCGTCGGGTCGTCGGCGCTGCGCAGGTCGGCGGTGACCACCGGCGGCTGCCACCAGCACACCACCGCCAGCAGCGCGGCAAGCCCGACCGCCCCGGCGAGCCGGGAGCGCCGGCCGGCGGCGCGAAGCCGATCGGACACCGGGGCGGGAAGCGTCGCGGTGGCGGCCAGCACCGGCAGCGCGAACATCACCACCAGGCGGGTGGCGTTCAGCCCGACCGGCGTGTGCAGCAGCGCCGACGCCAGCACCCCGGCCGCGGACAGCAGCGCGCCCACCCGCACCGGCCGGTACGCCACGAGCGCCGCCACCACCAGGCTCGTCACCACGGCGTGCACGGTGTCGGCAGTGCTGATGTTCATCCAGCCGCCCTCACCGAACAGCAGCCCGGTCACCGCGAGCGGTGCGGCGGCCGGTACGGCGAGCAGCAGGCCGTCGGCGTACCGGCGGGTCAGCAGCAGCGCGACGCCGGCGAGCCCGACGAACAGCCCGGCCACCGGGCTGGCCGCCGAGGCGAGCAGCGCGGCGGCACCGGCGGCGACGAGCCGGGAGCGGCGGGCGGGGACGGTGAGCGCCAGCAGCGCGGCCAGGCCGAACGCGACGCCGAGGGCGTACGTGACCCGCCCGGACACCAGGTTGCCGGCGATCGTGACCACGCCCACCAGGCTGCCGAGCAGCGGACGGGGCACCCGGGTCCGCACCAGCAGGGCGGCGAACGCGGTGGCGGAGGCGAGCAGGGCGAGCGCGCCGGTGACGCGTACCCCGAGCAGTGCCATCAGCGGCGGCGAGACGAGGCTGTAGCCCCACGGGTGCACACCGCCGTACCAGCGCAGGTCGACCAGGGCGCTTCCGTGGTCGGCGAAGAACCCGGCGCGGGCGACCTGCGCGGACAGGTCAGAGCCGGTGGCCGGCAGCGTGAGGTAGAGCACGCAGAGGACGAGCGCCGACACGGCGGAGACCGCCACCACCCGACCGCCCCGCATGCCCACCTCCTGATCGCGAACCACCGTACTGGCAGCATGTCGGACGTGCCTCACCACCTCTCGCGCTGGATCGGCCTGGCGGGTTCGGTGCTGCTCGCCGTGGCCGCGTTCCTCGGCGGCGCCCTGCCCGACGGCGAGTTGCGTCCCACCCCGGTCAGCATCTGGCAGGGCCCGAACGGGCCGCTGATCATCGGGTTGTGGCTGGTCGGCACCGCGCTGCTGGCGTGGGCCTGGTGGTCGCTGCGGGACCGGGTGCCGTCGTCCCGGTGGGTGCTGGTCACCGTCGCGCTGTGGCTGCTGCCGATGCTCGTCGCGCCGCCGCTGGGCAGCCGGGACGTGTACGCGTACGCCTGCCAGGGCGCCAGCTTCTCGGCCGGGATCAACCCCTACGAGCAGGGCGTGTCCGCGCTGCCGTGCCCCTGGCTGGACACCATCTCCTACATCTGGCGGGACACCCCGGCACCGTACGGGCCGCTGTTCGTGCTGCTCGCCGGCGCGGTGGTGGAGGCCACCGGCTCGCTGCTCGCCGCCGTCGCGCTGTTCCGGGTGCTCGCCGTGGCCGGGGTGGCGCTCACCGCGTGGGCGCTGCCGGTGCTGGCCCGCCGCTGCGGGGTGCCGCCGCGCCGGGCGCTCTGGCTGGCGCTGGCGAGCCCGCTGGTGCCCGTGCACCTGGTCTCCGGCGCGCACAACGACGCGCTGATGATCGGCCTGCTCGTGGCCGGGCTGGCGGTGGTGGCGGCCCGTCCGGGCCGGCCCGGACCGCTGCTCGCCGGTGGGGCGCTGCTCGGACTGGCCGCCGCCGTCAAGGTCACCGCGCTGGTCGTGATGCCGTTCGCCGCGCTGGCCGCGATCGTCGGGGCGTACCGGATCAGGACGCTGGTGCGCGACGGCGGGTGGGTGGTCGGCGGCTCGCTCGCCGCGCTCACCGCCGTGACAGTCGCCTCCGGGCTGGGGCTGGGGTTCGTCAGCGGGCTGGAGCAGGGCGGGCTGGTGGTGGCCTGGACGTCGCCGCCGACGGCGGTGGGGCAGACCGTCGGCTACCTGCTGGCGCCGTTCGGTGTGCACGTCGACGCGCTGCCGGTGACCCGGGCGATCGGCATGGTCGTGCTGGTCGCCGTGCTGATCTGGCTCTGGTTCCGGTCGTTCCGTCGCGGTGATCCGTTCTGGCACGCCGGGCTGGCGCTGACCGCCACCGTCGCGCTCTCTCCGCTGTTCCACCCCTGGTACTGGCTGTGGCCGCTGGCCGTGCTCGCCGCCACCGCGCACCGCACGCTCTGGTTCTCGATCGTCACAGTGGTGTCGTCGTTCCTGGTGCTGGCCGACGGCACCGGGCTGGCCCGGTACACCAAGATGCCCGGTGCGCCCTTGATGACCCTGTTCGTGATCGGGGTGGTCGTGTGGTTGGTACGGTCGGCTCGCAAGGGTCGGCAGCCGGTTCCCGTGGACTGAGGAGTGTGCCGGTGAGCGAGCCCGACGGACCCGTCCGGCCGATCGCCGCCGGTCTCGCCCGCTACACCGGCCTCGCCGGGGCCGTGCTGCTCACCGTCGCCGGATGGCTCGGCGGCGCGCTGCCACGCACGCCCCCGCGCGGCACGCTCGCCGCGATCTGGACCGCACCGCATGGGCCGGTGACGCTCGGCTGCTGGCTGGCCGGGACGCTGCTGCTGGTGGGCGCCTGGTGGTCGCTGCGGTGGGGCGCACCGTCCGGCCGGTGGGCGTACGTGACCGCCGGGCTCTGGTCGCTGCCGCTGCTCGCCGCGCCGCCGATCGGCAGCCGCGACGTCTACTCGTACGCCTGCCAGGGCTGGACGTGGACGCAGGGGCTCAGCCCGTACCGGGTGGGCGTCGCCGCGGCCGGCTGCCCGTGGACCGACTCGGTGTCGCCGATCTGGCGGGACACCCCGGCGCCGTACGGGCCGTTCTTCGTGCTGCTGGCCGGGCTCGCCGTCCTCGCCGGTGGTGGCCTGATCGGGACGATCGTGGCGCTGCGGCTGGTCGCGGTGGCCGGGGTGCTGCTGGCCGCGCTCTGCCTGCCCGGGCTGGCCCGCGCCGCCGGGGTGCCCACCCGCCGCGCCGCCTGGCTGGTACTCGCGTGCCCGCTGGTCGGGATCCACCTGGTGGCGGGCGCGCACAACGACGCGCTCGCGCTCGGGCTGCTCCTGCTCGGCCTGCTGGTGCTGGTCCGCCTGCCGGGCAAGCCGCGCGCGTTGCTGGTGGCCGGGGTGCTGCTGGGCCTGGCCGTGGCGGTGAAGGCGGTCGCGGTGGTGGCGCTGCCGTTCGCGGCGCTCGCCGCCGTGCTCGGCCGCTACACCTGGCGTGCGCTGCTACGCGACGGCGGGCAGCTGGCCGCGTCGGTGCTCGGCACGCTGCTGGTCCTCTCGCTCGCCACCGGTCTCGGACTGGGCTGGGTGGGAGGGCTCGGCCACAGCGGCGACTCGCAGCAGTGGACGTCCCCGCCCACAGCTGTCGGCTTCGTCATCGACTACGCCGGTGAGCTGGCCGGCCTGCGACCGCAGGCGGTTCCGGTGGCCCGGGCGGTCGCGCTGGTGCTGCTGGCCGGGACGCTCGTCGCGCTCTGGTGGCAGGCGTGGACGACGCTGCGCCGACTCAACGACGCCCGGCAGCGGGTGGCCCGGCTGACGCTGGCCCGCCCCCGGGTGGCGCTGCTCGGCGCGGGGCTGGCGCTCGCCGCCACGGTGCTGCTCGCCCCGGTCTTCCACCCCTGGTACGCGATCTGGCCGCTGACAGTGCTCGCGGTCGCGGCGGTGCCGCTGGCCCGGCAGGTCTGGTTCGTGGCGCCCTGCGCGGTCGCCTCGGCGCTCACCCTGCCCGACGGATCCAACCTGGCCCGGTTCAGCAAGGCGCCGGGCGCGGTGCTGATGACGGCGCTGGTGGTGGTCGTCGCGGTGGCCGGTGTCCGGGCCGCGTTGCGCCGGCGTACCGCGTGAACGGCCGAACCGCACCGCGCGAAACGGCCGGGGGGGGGGGGGGGGGGCGCGCGCGGCGGCGGCCGCGCGGGG
>NZ_JBXUOV010000017.1:0-56406 GCF_057196585.1 Micromonospora sp. ATLC20 | reverse complement strand
CAGCCACCAGTCCGGGGTATAAAACAATTGGCACTGGCTTTACAAGCACCCTGTTGAGTTCTCAAAGAACAACCACACACCAACCAGAAGCCCCACACCGTGGAACCCCGACCGGGGTATTTCGTTCGTTTCACCCGCCGCTCTCGCGCCGGGCACTTCTACTACGTTACCCGGTGGTTTCTGCGGCGTCAAATCGGTGTCTACCGGTTTTTCGCGCATCACCCTTTTACCGGGCACCCCGATTCAACCGGCTTCCGCCGGTCGTTCCGAGGAATTCGGTAGGCCGGCCGCCCGCGGTTTCCCGCTGGCTCGTCCGTTTCCCTACCGGCCGACAACCTTACCCGGTCGGTTCCGCCTCGCCAAATCCGCCTCCCGGCGAATCCGGGGCACCACCCGGTTCTCAGGTCCTGCGCTCCGGCCTTCCAGGCCTTTCGCCCTGTTTCGTCCGTTCCGCGCTGGCAGAGAGAAAGTTACGCGCCCAGCGGAGTGATCGTCAAATCCGCTGGGCGCGTCCCGCGTCACACAGTCGACAGGCAGCTATCCGCGCAGCTCGACGCCCGCGAACGAGCGCTTGCCCCGGCGCAGGACGAGGTAGCGGCCGTGCAGCAGGTCGTCCGCCGACACGGTGGCGTCCACCTCGGAGATTCGCGTGTTGTTGACGTACGCGCCGCCTTCGGCGATGACCCGCCGTGCCTCCTTCATGCTCGGCACCAGGCCCGACTCCTTGAGCAGGCCGGCCACGTCCGGCAGCTCGTCGAGGTGCACCAGGCCGGCCTCGGTCAGCGCGGCGCGCAGCGTCTCCGGGGCCAGCTCGTCGAGCGAGCCGCGCCCGAACAGCGCCTGGCTCGCGGCCACCGCCTGGGCCATCTCCCGCTCACCGTGCACCAGCGTGGTGAGCTCCTCGGCGAGCGCCCGCTGGGCCAGGCGCGCCTGCGGGCGTTCCGCTGTCGCCTTCTCCAGCTCCTCCAGCTCCTCACGGGAGCGGAAGCTGAAGTACCGCAGGTAGCGGCTGACGTCGCGGTCGTCGGCGTTGACCCAGAACTGGTAGAACGCGTACGGGCTGGTCATCTGCGGGTCGAGCCAGACCGTGCCGGTCTCGCTCTTGCCGAACTTGGTGCCGTCGGCCTTGGTCACCAGCGGCGTGGTGAACGCCTCCACCGGCCCGGCGCCGCGCCGCCGGATGTAGTCCACCCCGGCGGTGATGTTGCCCCACTGGTCGGAGCCGCCGTACTGGAGCCGGCAGCCGTGCCGGCGGTGCAGCTCGAAGTAGTCGTTCGCCTGGAGGAGCTGGTAGCTGAACTCGGTGTAGCTGATGCCCGTCTCCAGCCGCGCCTTGACCACCTCGCGGGCGAGCATCTTGTTCACCGGGAAGTGCTTGCCGACGTCCCGGAGGAACTCGACCACCGACATCTCGCCGGTCCAGTCCAGGTTGTTGACGAGTTGCGCCGCGTTCTCCCCGGTGTACGTGACGAACGGCGAGAGCTGCTCGCGGATGCGCTCCACCCAGCCGGCGATCACCTCGGGCGGGTTCAGCGTCCGCTCCGCGCTCTCCTTCGGGTCGCCGATCTGCCCGGTGGCGCCACCGACGAGCAGCAGCGGACGGTGCCCGGCCTGCTGGAGCCGGCGGGCCATGACGACCTGCATCAGGTTGCCGATGTGCAGGCTCGGCGCGGTGGGGTCGAAGCCCACGTAGAAGGTGGTGCTCCCGCCGTCGAGCAGCTCGCGCAGTTCGTCGAGGCCGGTCGAGTCCTGGATCAGGCCCCGCCACAGCAGGTCGTCGGTCAGGGAGTCCCGCCCCTGCGGGAGGTTGCTGTCGGTCACGGTCACCGATTCTCCCCCATCACCGGGCCCGGCCCGTACCGGGTTTGCCGAGGTACGGCCGACTAGGCTGGCGGCTCCGTCGAACGCGAGGAGGAACCGCGGTGGACATGCCGAACCTGACCGGTGGCTTCGTGGCCCTGCTGGGCCTGACGTTCGACGAGGTCAGCGGGGACCGGGTGGTGATCCGCTGGAAGGTGCGCCCGGAGCTGCACCAGCCGTACGGGATCCAGCACGGCGGCGTCTACTGCTCGGTGGTGGAGACGGCGGCGAGCATCGGCGGCGCGCTCTGGCTGGGCGACAAGGGCAACGTCGTCGGGGTGTCGAACCAGACCGACTTCCTGCGCGCGGTGCGCGACGGCGAGCTGACCGCTGTCGGCACGCCGGTGCACCGGGGCCGCAGCCAGCAGCTCTGGCTCGTGGAGATCACCGACGCCGACAGCCGGCTGGTGGCGCGCGGTCAGGTACGGCTGCAGAACCTGACCGCCTCCTGACGCATTCGCCCAAAACCGGGCACTGACGCCGATATCGTCGCCTCGGTGAGATCGTCCGCTCCCGACCCGACGTGAGGAAGCTGTTCGCCGCCACGCTCGGCGTGCTGTCGGCCGTCGGCGGCTTCGTCGACATCGGTGACCTGGTGGCGGCCAGTCAGGCCGGCGCGCTGTTCGGCATGGCCCACACCTGGGTGCTGCTGGTCGGCGTGGTCGGCATCTGCGCGTACGCGGAAATGGCCGGCCGGATCGCGGCGGTGAGCGGACGGGCGGTTTTCGACCTGGTCCGGGAGCGGCTCGGGCCGCGCGTGGCGCTGCTGAACCTGGTCGCGTCGTGGCTGGTCACTGTGGTCACGCTCGCCGCGGAGCTGGGCGGGGTGGCGCTGGCGCTGCAACTGGCGACCCGGCTGAGCCACCTGTTCTGGGTGCCGCTCGCCGCGCTGGCGGTCTGGCTGGTGCTGTGGCGGTTGCGGTTCGAGCTGATGGAACGGATCTTCGGCCTGGCCGGGCTGGCGCTGCTGGTGTTCGCGGTCGCGCTGGTGGCGCTGCCGACCGACTGGCCGCAACTCGGGCAGGGCGTGTGGCAGGTCAGCGCGTCCGGGCACGGCTGGCCGCTGTACTGGTTCGTGGCGGTGGCGTTGTTCGCCTCGACTGTGAGCCCGTACGAGGTGTTCTTCTTCTCCTCCGGCGGCGTCGAGGAGCGATGGGGCGCGGCGGACCTGGCGCGGGCCCGCTCGAACGTGCTGATCGGCTTCCCGGTGGGCGGGTTCCTGGCGTTGTCGCTGGTCGCCGTGGCGACGGTGGCCTACCACCCGTCGGAGGCGTCGCTCAGTACGCTCGACGAGGTGGCGCGGCCGGTGGCGACGGCGCTCGGCGGCGCCGGCCTGGCCGCCGCGGTGCTGGCGTTCTTCGCGGTGACGTTCGGCGCGGCGCTGGAGACCGGGCTGTCGGCGGCGTACGCGGCGGCGCAGTACTTCGGGTGGCAGTGGGGCAAGCGGGTCCGCCCGCGGGAGGCGGCCCGGTTCCACAGCGTGCTGCTCGTCGGTCTGCTGCTCGGCGTGGTGATGCTGATGACGACGGTGGACCCGGTGCGGCTGACCGAGTACATGCTGGTGCTGAGCGCTGTGGTGCTGCCGCTGACGTACCTGCCGATCCTGGTGGTCGCCAACGACCGCGGGTATCTCGGCGACCGGGTCAACGGGCGGTGGATGAACCTGCTCGGCGCGGTGTTCCTGCTGCTCATCGTCGCGGCGTCGGTGGCGGCGATCCCACTGGCGATCATGACGGGGATGGGGCGATGAGGGTTCAGCTCGCCAAGCGGCTGCTCGACCGGCAGATCGTCGACGTGGACGGGCGGCTGGTCGGGCGGGTCGACGACATCGCGTTCGCCGTGGACGACGCGGGCTATCCGTACGTGGACTGCCTGCTCACCGGGCAGGGCGCGCTCGGGCAGCGGATCGGCGGGCGGGTCGGGCGGCTGCTGGTGGCGGTGGCGGACCGGTTCACCGATGACCCGCCGGTGCCGCCGTTGCGCGTACCGCTGTCGCAGGTCGCCCGGGTGGACAGCGCGGTGCGGTTGCGCTGCCCGGCGGCGGACCTGCCGCCGTCACCGGTGGAGGCGTGGCTGCGCCGGCACCTGATCGAGCGCATCCCGGGGTCCGGCCGTGCGAGCGGGTGAGCTGCTCGGCCGCACCGCGTACGACCTGCACGGGCGGCGGCTGGGCCGGGTGGTGGACGTGGTGGTGCGCGGCGGGTGGCCGCCGGACCGGCTGCGGATCACCGACGTGATCGTCGCCGGGCACTGGTGGACCCGGGTGATCAGCCGGATGATCGGCCCCGAGCTGCACCCGTCCGGGCCGTGGCTGCTGCGGGTGGTGGCCCGGCTGGCCGGGCGGAGCACCCGTCAGCTGCCCGCCGACGCGGTGCAGCTGATTCCGCCGGTGCCCGGTTTCCCGTTCGGCCCGCCGGCCGCAGGCCGCTGAACCGGGCGGCGGACGCCGGTGAGGCGACTGCCCGGTGCCGGTCAGCGGCGGGCGTCGTCGAGTTCGGGGGCGTCGGCCGGGTCGGCCGCGTCGCCGTCCGGGCTGCCGGTCGCCGCGCCGTCGTCCGCCGAGTGCTCGCCGCGGCGGTGGCGGCGCACGTGCACCTCGGTGATGGCCCGCTGGTCGACGCCGGCCACGGACAGCTCCCAGCCGTCCACGGTGACCTGCTCCCCCGCCACCGTCGGGATGTGCCCGAGGCAGATCAGCACCAGCCCGGCGACGGTGGTGTAGTCGCCGGCCGGCCGGTTCGGCAGCTCCACGCCGAGGTCGGTCAGGTCGTGCACCGGGAACGTGCCGGGCAGCACCAGCGTGCCGTCGGCCTCGGTGCGCACGGCGCGCAGGTCCCGGTCGGTCTCGTCGTAGATCTCGCCGACGATCTCCTCCAGGATGTCCTCCAGCGTCACGATCCCGTCGACCGCGCCGCGCTCGTCGACAACGAGCGCGATGTGCTGGCGCTCGGCCTTGAACTGGCGCAGCGCGTCGACCACCGGCAGCGAGTCGGGCAGCAGCATCGGCGGGCGGGCGATCTCGTCGACCAGCCGGTCGTCGGAGACGCCGACCAGGTCCCGCAGGTGGATCACGCCCACCGCCTCGTCCAGGCCGCCGTGGCGGACCACCGGCGCCCGGGAGTGGCCGGTCGCCGCCAGGACGAGCCGCGCGGCCTCCGCGGTGGTGCCGCTGTCGAGCGTGAAGACCTGCAACCGGGGTACGAGCACCGCCCGCAACTGCCGGTCGGCGATCTCCACCGCGCCGGCGATGATCGTGCGCTGTTCCTTGGTGAAGCCGTGGTTGCCGGCCACGATGTCGCGCAGTTCGTCCGGGCCGATCTCGTCCGGCTCGGCCTTCGGGTCCAGACCGAACAGGCGTACCACCAGGTCGGTGGTGGCGCCCAGCAGCCAGACGGCGGGCCGGGTGATGCTGGACAGCACGTCCAGCGGGCGGGCCACCAGCAGCGCCCACCGCTCGGCCGACTGCATGGCGATCCGCTTCGGTGCCAGCTCACCGAAGACGAGCGTGACGAACGTGAGCACCAGCGTGACCGCGACGATGGCGACGGTCTCGGCGGCGTTGCCGAAGACGCCCAGCAGCGGGACGAGCGGCCGGGCCAGGGACACCGCGGCGGCGGCGGACGCCAGGAACCCGGCGAGCGTGATGCCGATCTGGATCGTGGCCAGGAACCGGTTCGGGTCCTTCGCGAGACGGGCGAGGGTCCGTCCGCCACGGCTGCTGCGCTCCAGCCGCTGCACCTGGCTGTCGCGCAGGGACACCAATGCCATCTCGCTGCCGGCGAACACCGCGTTGAGGATCACCAGCACACCGACCAGGGCAAGCTGGCTCCAGTAGCTCTGCACGACCGGTTATCTCCCTCGGCCCGATCCGGGTCGGCCGATGGCCGACTCGCCGGCCGGTAGATCCGGTCGGCGTGGCCCTCTGTTGCCCCGCGGGCCCGCGCCTGAATCCTGTGCGATCACTGAGCGTCGGGCGGCGGGTGCCCGCTTTCACCCGTGCGTGGCGGGAACCGGCAGGTCGAGCACGTACGCGCCGTCCTCGGGGCGGAACCCGAGCCGGTGGTAGTAGGGGGCGATCATGCCGGGCGGGCTGACCACCCGGCGGAAACCCCGGTCGGTGAACAGCCGGCTGCGCCGGTAGACGAACTCCCCCGGGGTGAAGTCACGGAACGGCGGGGTCACGTAGTCCAGGTCGACCTGGGCCACGCCGCCCGGTTCGGCGTGCGAGAGCATCACGCCGACCACCTCGTCGGCGCGTACCACCAGGAACGCCGAGCGGTCGGCGGCGGCCGGGTCCCAGTGGAAGCCGGGGTTGAACCGGGCGATGTCGGCGGCGTGCACCCGCAGCGTGTGCGCCAGGAACGCGTCGCCGGTGCCCACCTCGACCACCTGGTAGGTCTGCTCGTCGTGCCGGGTGGTCAGCAGTTTGCGCAGGTACCACACGTTGATCACGGCGAGCACCACGTTCAGCCCGACCATCGGCCAGACCTGCACCGCGGTGTTGTAGCCGATCAGGATGAGGCAGCCGACCAGGTTGAGCGCGCGCAGCCGCAGGATCCGGGTCTGCAGCAGAGACCAGACCAGCAGCGCGGAGCCGGCCCAGCCGACGAGTTCCAGCCAGTTCACCCGGGGAGACTAGCGGTCTGCCTGGTCAGACCCCTCGGCGGGCAGCTCCAGCACGTACTCCTCGACCTCGGTGCCGCGCGACGGGGCGTACCCGGAGTCCTCGCCGACCACGACGAACCCGCACTTGCGCAGCACCGCGAGCGAGGCGGCGTTGTCCTTCGCGGCGCGGGCGTGCAGCGGCCGGTGCGGCACCTCGCGCAGCAGCGCGCGCAGCGCGGCGGTGGCGTGGCCGCGCCCCCAGTGCGCCGCGTCGATCCAGTAGCTGACCTCGGTCTGCTCGCCGACCGGGAACGCGGCGACCCGCCCGACCAGGCGGCCGTCGACGGTGACCGCGCGGTTGACGATGCGCGCGTCGGCGCGGATGCGGGCCCAGTGCGCGTCGAACGCGGCCCGGTCGGACGGGTCCTTCGGGCCGAACGCGGCCATCCAGTTCGCCTGCGGGTCCTGCTCGTGGGCGAAGAAGGCGGGCAGGTCGTCGTCGCGCACCGGGCGGAGCAGCACCTCGTTGGTCACGGCCGGGACGATACGCGGCCTCACCGACACTCTCGGGACCTCCGGCCCGGTGTGTGTCCCGTCCGGCCCTGCCGCGCCGCCGTCCGGCCCGGCTACCAAGGAGGTGGAACGACGCAGTCGAGGAGGCCGGACCATGTCGAAGTACGTCTACGACTTCATCGAGGGTGACCGCAGCCGGGCCGACCTGCTCGGCGGCAAGGGCGCGAACCTCGCCGAGATGACCCGGCTCGGGTTGCCGGTGCCGCCCGGGTTCACCGTGACCACCGACGCGTGCCGGGCGTACCTGGCCACCGGCGCGCCGCCGGACGGCCTGTACGAGGAGATCAACGCGCACCTGCGGGAGGTGGAGGCGCGGCTGGACAGGTGGCTGGGCGACCCGAGTGACCCGCTGCTGCTGGCGGTGCGCTCCGGCGGGCGGTACTCGATGCCGGGGATGATGGAGACGATCCTCGACATCGGGCTCAACGACACCACGGTGGCCGGGCTGGCCGCCCGCACCGGTGACGAGCGGTTCGCCTGGGACTCGTACCGGCGGCTGATCCAGATGTTCGGCCGGACGGTGCACGGCATCCCGGCCGACGAGTTCGAGCACGAGCTGGCCGCGCTGCGCGCCACCGCCGGGCCGGACGGGCCGGGCGCCGGGCAGTTGCGCGACCTGGTCGAGACGTACAAGAAGATCTTCGTCCGGCACGTCGGGCACGACTTCCCGCAGGCCCCGCACGAGCAGCTGTTCCTGGCCGTGCGCGCGGTGTTCGAGTCCTGGCACTCGGAGCGGGCCCGGATCTACCGGCGGCAGGAGCGCATCCCGGACGACCTGGGCACCGCCGTCAACGTGATGGCGATGGTGTTCGGCAACCTCGGCCCGGACTCCGGCACCGGGGTGGCGTTCACCCGCGACCCGGCCACCGGCGCCCCCGGTGTGTACGGCGACTACCTGACCGACGCGCAGGGCGAGGACGTGGTGGCGGGCATCCGCAACACGGTGCCGCTGACCGAGCTGGAGCGGCTGGACCCGGCGAGCTTCCACCGGCTGCGGGAGATCATGGCGACGCTGGAGCGGCACTACCGCGACCTGTGCGACGTGGAGTTCACCATCGAGCGCGGCCGGCTGTGGATGCTGCAGACCCGGGTCGGCAAGCGCACCGCGGCGGCGGCGTTCGTGATCGCCGCGCAGCTGGCCGAGGAGGGCCTGATCACCGCGGACGAGGCGCTCACCCGGGTCAGCGGGGCGCAGCTCGCCCAGCTGATGTTCCCGGCCTTCGACGCCGCCGGCGCGCCCGAGCCGCTCGCGGTCGGCGTCGGCGCCTCGCCCGGCGCCGCGGTCGGGCGGGTGGTGTTCGACTCGGCCGCAGCGGCGGCGGCCGACGGACCGGTGATCCTGGTCCGCCCGGAGACCAACCCGGACGACCTGCCCGGCATGATCGCCGCGGCCGGGGTGCTCACCTCGCGCGGCGGGAAGACCTCGCACGCGGCGGTGGTGGCCCGGGGCATGGGTCGGACCTGCGTCTGCGGCGCCGAGGCGCTGGGCATCGACGTCGAGCGCGGCGAGTTCACCGCCGGCGAGCAGGTGGTGCGCGCCGGCGACGTGATCTCGATCGACGGCACCAGCGGGCGGATCTGGCTCGGCGAGGTGCCGGTGCAGCCGTCGCCGGTGGCCCGCTACCTGACCGGTGAGCTGCGGCCGGAGGCGGACCCGCTGGTCGCCGCCGTGCACCGGCTGCTCGGGCACGCCGACGCGGTGCGCACGCTCGGCGTCCGCGCCAACGCGGACACGCCCGACGACGCCCGCCGGGCCCGTGAACTCGGCGCCGCCGGGATCGGGCTGTGCCGCACCGAGCACATGTTCCTCGGCGAGCGCCGGGAACTGGTCGAGCGGCTGATCCTGGCCGAGGGCCCGGCCGAGGTCGGCGCGGCGCTGGACGAGCTGCTGCCGTTGCAGCGGGCCGACTTCCTCGGGCTGCTCACCGCGATGGATGGGCTGCCGGTCACCGTCCGGCTCCTCGACCCGCCGCTGCACGAGTTCCTGCCTCCGCTCGCCGAGCTGACCGCCCGGGTGGCGGGCGCGCAGGCACGCGGCGAGGAACCGGGCCACGACGGCGTGCTGCTGGCGGCGGTGCGCCGGATGCACGAAACGAACCCGATGCTGGGGCTGCGCGGCGTACGGCTCGGACTGGTGGTGCCGGGCCTGTTCGCGATGCAGGTGCGGGCGCTGGCCGAGGCGGCCGCGCAGCGGGTCCGGGCCGGCGGTGACCCACGCCCGGAGATCATGGTGCCGCTTGTCGGTGACGTGCGGGAACTCGCCGCGGTGGCGGACGAGGCTCGGCGGGTGCTGGCCGAGGTGCCTGATGCACCGGCCATCCCGGTCGGCACCATGATCGAGACGCCCCGGGCGGCGCTGACCGCCGGGGACATCGCCGCCGAGGCGCACTTCTTCTCCTTCGGCACCAACGACCTGACGCAGATGACCTGGGCGTTCTCCCGGGACGACGTGGAGGGGGCGTTCTTCTCCACGTACCTGGAGCGGGGGATCTTCCCGGTGTCGCCGTTCGAGAGCATCGACGCCACCGGCGTGGGCCGGCTGGTCCGCCTCGCCGTCGCCGAGGGGCGGGCGGCCCGGCCGGACCTGACCGTCGGCGTCTGCGGTGAGCACGGTGGCGACCCGGAGTCGATCGGGTTCTTCGCCGACGCCGGGCTCGACTACGTCTCCTGCTCGCCGTACCGGGTGCCGGTGGCGCGGCTGGCCGCCGGCCGGGCCGCTGTCGAGGCCCGCACCGAGAAGTCCGACTCCCGCTAGGAGGGCAGCACCATGACCGCCATCTTCAACCCGACCGGACCGGCTGTCACGCCGCTCCCCCGGCCCGCGCCGCCACCGGCCGCGACGCCGGTCCCCACCCCGGCCGCGACGCCGACTGGGCCGGTCGGCCCGGTGCTGGAGCTGCCCGGAGACGCCGCGCTGGTGCCGGTGAACCGCGACGGCCGCCCGGTCGGCGTGTTCGTCGCGGCCGGCGGCCGGGTCCGCTACCGGCGTGTGGTCGAACCCGACCAGTTGGTCGCCGCCGCCACCGGCGCGTTCGCGGTCGCCTCGCTCACCGCCGCCGTGGCAGTCTGGTCGCGGCGCCGCCCGCCGTCGGTCGGCGCCGTCACCATGGGGCCGGGCGGATGGGTCAGCCTGCGCGGCGTGCCGGCGCCGCGGCTGCGCCCGGACCACAGGCCCTGGTGGGCGCGCCTGCTGCGGGCCCGCCGCCTGGTCGTCGACCGCTGAGCACCCCAGGGGTACGGCCGCCGGTACGTCACCGGCGGCCGTACCGCCGTTCCCCGGGCCGCACGGGAGGGGCCGTTGGTCCCGGGTCACCGCGGTCCTGCGCCCCTGCCGGGACGCTCCCGGACGGACGACGCTGAGGGGGAGAACGAGAGAAGGAGGCCCCCGATGCGCGCCAGTGTCGTCACCGCGTTCGACCGTCCGATGGAGATCACCGAGCGTCCCGTGCCGGAGGTCGGCCCGGGCGAGATCCTGGTCCGCATCGAAGCCAGCGGACTCTGCCACACCGACATCCACGCCGCCCGCGGCGAGTGGCCGGTGAAGCCCACCCCGCCGTTCGTCCCCGGACACGAGGGCGTCGGCCTGGTCGAGCGGGTCGGCCCCGGCGTCACCGAGCACGCCGTCGGCGACCGCGTCGCGCTGCCCTGGCTCGGCTGGGCCTGCGGCACCTGCGCGTACTGCGTGACCGGCTGGGAGACGCTGTGCGAGTCGCAGCGCAACACCGGCTACAGCATCGACGGCGCGCACGCCGAGTACGCGGTGGCCTCGGCCCGCTACGCGGTACGCGTGCCCGACGCCGTGGACCCGTTCGAGGCCGCGCCGCTGACCTGCGCGGGCGTCACCACGTACAAGGCCGTCAAGGTCGCCGGGGTGCGGCCGGGCGAGCGGGTCGCGATCTTCGGCATCGGCGGCCTGGGTCACCTCGCCCAGCAGTACGCGCAGATCTTCGGCGCCGAGACGGTGGCGGTGGACGTGACCGCCGAGAAGCTGGAACTGGCCACCTCGCTGGGGGCCGCGCACACCGTCGACGCCGCCACCACCGACCCGGTCGAGCGGATCACCGCGCTGGGCGGCGTGGACGTGGCGATCGTGCTCGCGGCCAGCCCTCGGGTGATCGAGCAGGCCCACCGCTCGCTGCGGCGCGGCGGCCGGCTGGTGCTGGTGTCCCTGCCCGCCGACAACGCGATCACCCTGCCCGTCTTCGAGACGGTGCTCAAGGGCATCACGGTGCTCGGCTCGATCGTCGGCACCCGCGCCGACCTGGCCGAGGTCTTCGCGCTGCACGCCGCCGGCCGTACCCGGGTCGTCTACGAGACCCGCAAGCTGGACGACATCAACGACGCGGTGGACGACGTCCTCGCCGGCCGGGTCGCCGCCCGGCTCGTGCTCCAGCCCTGACCCCCGCCCCGGTCCCCGCACCCCGCGGGGACCGGGCCACCGCCGACGCCCGGAGAGGGACCGACATGACCGCCACCGAACCCCTGGCCCCCTGGCGCGGATTCCACGCCGGAGCGTGGCAGGAAACGATCGACGTGGCCGACTTCGTCCGCCACAACCACGAGCCGTACACCGGGGACGCGTCGTTCCTCGCCGGGCCGACGCCGCGCACGCTCGCCGTGTGGGACCGGCTGCGGGAGATGTTCCCGGAGGAGCGGCGGCGCGGCGTGTACGACGTCGACGCGGCCACCCCGTCGACGATCACCTCGCACGCACCCGGGTACATCGACCGGGAGCGGGAGCTGATCGTCGGGTTGCAGACCGACGCGCCGCTGCGGCGGGCGATCATGCCGGCCGGCGGGCTGCGGATGGTGGAGACGGCGCTGCGGGCGTACGGGCGCGAACCGGACCCGCGCGTGCACGAGATCTTCACCCGGTACCGCCGCACCCACAACGACGCGGTCTTCGACGCGTACCCGGAGAGTGTGCTGGCGGCGCGGCGCTCGCACGTCATCACCGGACTTCCCGACGCGTACGGGCGCGGGCGGATCATCGGCGACTACCGCCGGGTGGCGCTGTACGGCGTGGACCGGCTGGTCGAGGAGCGCCGCGCGCTCAAGGCGGCGCTGGACGAGCGGCGCAGCACCGACGACGTGATCCGCGACCGGGAGGAACTGGCCGAGCAGATCCGCGCGCTCGGTGAGCTGCGGGAGATGGCCGCCTCGTACGGCTTCGACATCTCCCGCCCGGCCGCCACCGGCGCGCAGGCGATCCAGTGGCTCTACTTCGCCTACCTGGCGGCCACGAAGGAGCAGAACGGCGCCGCGATGTCGCTCGGGCGCACCGCCGGGTTCGTCGACGCGTACCTGCGGCGGGACATCGCCGAGGGACGGCTGGACGAGAGCGGCGCGCAGGAGCTGATCGACGATTTCGTGATCAAGCTGCGGATCATCCGCTTCCTGCGCACCCCCGAGTACGACCAGCTGTTCTCCGGCGACCCGACCTGGGTCACCGAGTCGCTCGGCGGGATGGGGGCGGACGGACGGCCGCTGGTCACCCGCACCGCGTTCCGCTACCTTCAGACGCTCTACAACCTCGGCCCGGCGCCGGAGCCGAACCTGACGGTGCTCTGGTCGCCGCGGCTGCCCGAGGGGTTCAAGCGGTTCTGCGCCCAGGTGTCGCTGGACACCAGCGCCATCCAGTACGAGAACGACGAGCTGATCCGCCCGGCGTTCGACGACGACACCGCTATCGCCTGCTGCGTGTCGGCCATGCGGGTCGGCCGGGACATGCAGTTCTTCGGCGCCCGGGCGAACCTGGCGAAGGCGCTGCTGTACGCGATCAACGGCGGCCGGGACGAGCTGACCGGCACGCAGGTGGCCCCGCCGGCCGCGCCGGTGGGCGGCGAGACGCTCGACTACGACGAGGTGCTGGCCGCGTACGACCGGACGCTGGACTGGCTCGCCGAGACGTACGTGGACGCGCTGAACGTGATCCACCACCAGCACGACAGGTACGCGTACGAGCGGCTGGAGATGGCGCTGCACGACCACCCGGTGCGCCGGTTCATGGCCACCGGCATCGCCGGCCTGTCGGTCGCCGTGGACAGCCTGGCGGCCATCCGGTACGGCCGGGTGAAGGTGCTGCGCGACGCCACCGGCCTGGCCGTCGACTTCGCCGTCGAGGGCGAGTTCCCGACCTACGGCAACGACGACGACCGGGCCGACGAGATCGCGGTGTGGCTGGTCGAGACGTTCGCGGAGAAGCTGCGCCGGCAGCGCACGTACCGTGACGCGGAGCTGACCATGTCGGTGCTCACCATCACCTCGAACGTGGTGTACGGCAAGCACACCGGCAACACGCCGGACGGCCGGCGCGCCGGTGAGCCGTTCGCGCCCGGGGCGAACCCGATGAACGGGCGGGACACGCACGGCCTGGTCGCGTCGGCGCTGTCGGTGGCGAAGCTGCCGTACGACGCGGCCCGCGACGGCATCTCGCTGACCGGCACCGTCACGCCGGACGGTCTGGGCCACACCCGCGACGAGCGGATCACGAACCTGGCCGGGGTGCTCGACGGCTACGCCGACGCCGGCGGGTTCCACCTCAACGTCAACGTGCTGGACCGGGCCACGCTGCTGGACGCGATGGCGCACCCGGAGCGGTACCCGCAGCTCACCGTCCGGGTCTCCGGGTACGCGGTGAACTTCGTCCGGCTCACGCCGGAACAGCAGCGCGACGTGGTGTCGCGGACCTTCCACGGGTCGCTGTGACCGGCCGCCCGCCCGCGCCGCCGGAGGTGACTCCGGCGGCGCCGGGTGCCGTCACGGGCGCGGTGCACTCGTGGGACACCTCGGTCGGGGTGGACGGGCCGGGCACCCGCTTCGTCGTGTTCCTGGCGGGCTGCCCGCTGCGCTGCCGCTACTGCCACAGCCCGGACACCTGGTACGGCCGCAGCGGCCGCCGCCGCACGGTGGACGAGATGGTCACGCTCGCCACCCGCTACCGCCGGTTCATCCAGGTGGCGGGCGGCGGCGTCACTGTGAGCGGCGGGGAGCCGCTGCTGCAACCGGCGTTCACTCGGGAACTGCTGCGCCGCTGCCACGACGACCTCGGCCTGCACACCGCGCTGGACACGTCCGGCTTCCTCGGCGTCCGCGCCGACGACGCGCTGCTGGACGCCACCGACCTGGTGCTGCTCGACGTCAAGGCGGGTAACCCGCAGACGTACCGCCGGGTCACCGGCACCGGCCGGCTCGCGCCGACGCTGCGCTTCGCGCAACGGCTGGCCGACCGGGGTACGCCGATCTGGATCCGGTACGTGCTGGTGCCCGGCCTGACCGACGCGGTCGACGAGGTGGAGCGGGTGGCCGACGTGGCCGCCGGGCTGGCCACCGTGCAGCGCGTCGAGGTGCTGCCGTTCCACCGGCTCGGCGCCCACAAGTACGCCGAGCTGGGCCTGACGTTCCCGCTGGCGGACACCGAGCCGCCGGATGCCGACCTGCTGACCCGGGTACGCGGCCAGTTCGCCGCCCGCGGTCTCACCGTCACCTGACCGGCCCGCCGTCACGCCACTAGGATCGGGGCATGTCTCGTCTGCGCCCGATCGTCCGTGTCCGCCCGGTGGCCGCGACCGGGGCGCAGGCCACCGGTGCCGGTGCGACGGGCGCGCGGGCGCTGGGCGCGACCGCGATCGGCGCACTGGCCTTCGGCGCGATCGCGCTCGGCGCCGTGGCGGTGGGCTCACTCGTGGTCGGCCGGCTGGCAGTGCGCCGCGCGGTGATCCGCGAGCTGCGCATCGGCCGGCTCGAGGTGGACGAGCTGGTCGTCCGCGACCGCTGAGCCCTAGCTGGCCGCCGCCGTCGGGTAGCCGTACAGGTCGAGCAGCCGGACCCGGGACGCCTGGAGCCGGTCCACCACCACGCTCATGAACCGGGTGGTGAGCTGACGGCCGAGCGTGTCGTCGGACTCCATCAGCCGGCGTACCCCGTCGGCGTCGAGTTCCACGGCGGTGCTGCGCTGGGTGGCGACCGCGCCGAACTGCCAGCGGTACGGCGGGAACAGCCAGGACCAGCCGAGCACCCCGCCCGGCCCGATCGTCTCGATGCCCACGTCACCGCGGCCCGGCACCGGGAAGTCCAGCGCCACCTGGCCGCCGCGGACCAGCCAGAACCGGTCGGCCGGCTGGCCGGCGCGGAACAGCCGGTGCCCGGGATGCCAGACCACCGGACGGGCGTAACCGGTGAGCCGGGGCAGCCACTCGTCGGGCAGCCCGGCCAGGAAAGGGTGGACGCGGAGCATCTCCAGCGGGGTCATCGCGCCTCCAGGGTCGACAGGAGGGGAGCACTGGCTTCCATTCCACCCCGCCACCGCCCCGGCCGGTAGGGGCCGATGGTCCCGGCCGTGCCGGGCGGATCGACTCTGCCCAGGTGGGAGCTGTCGGCGCAGGCTGAGGGGGAACCGAAGGAGGACGTGATGACCGACAGAACCGGTGCCCCCGTCGTGGTGGGCGTGGACGGCTCCCCGTCCGCGCTGGACGCGGTACGGCTGGCCGCACGCGAGGCGGTGCTGCGGCACCGGCCGCTGCGGGTGGTGAACGCCTTCCTGTGGCCGCTGGTCGGCACGCCGCTGGGCATGGTCGCCCCGGTGCTGCCCGACATCGAGCTGCGCCAGGAGGCCGAGAAGCTGGTCGAGGAGGCGGTGGACGAGGCCCGCAAGGTCGACGCGGAGCTGGCGGTGACCGGTGCGGTCGTCGACGGCGGGCCGGTGGCGGTGCTGCTGCGGGAGAGCCGCGACGCCGCCCTGCTCGTGCTGGGTCACCGGGGACTGGGCGGCTTCGCCGAACTGCTCGTCGGCTCCGCCGCGGTGCAGCTCTCCGCCCGCGCCGACTGCCCGGTGCTCGTGGCCCGGGGTGAGGCCCGCGCCGACGGCCCGGTGGTGGTCGGCGTGGACGGCTCCGCGCTGTCGGACGAGGCGGTCGGGTTCGCGTTCGCCGAGGCCGCGGCGCGCGGCGCCGAACTGGTCGTGGTGCACACCTGGCTGTACCCGCAGCCGGTGACCTACCGGGAGGCGTTCGGCGACGTCGTACCACTGGCGTACGACCCGCAGGAGCTGCGCGCCGACGAGCAGCGGGTGCTGGCCGAGGCGATCGCCGGCTGGTCCGAGCGCTACCCGGAGGTCACGGTACGGCCGAAGCTGGTCGCCGCCGCCACCCCGTCCCGGGTGCTCGTCGAGGAGTCCGTCGGCGCGCAGCTGACGGTGGTCGGCGCGCACGGGCGCGGTAGCCTCGGTGCGCTGCTGCTCGGCTCGGTCAGCCACGCCGTGCTGCACCACTGCCACAGCCCGCTCGCCGTCGTCCGGCACCGGGGCGACCGGACCCACTGAGCCGGTTCCCCGGTCCGGGCGGGGCCGGTACCGCCACAATGGCCTGAGCCGACCGGAGGGAAAGCACCAGATGAACCGACCCGTCGTGGCGGGAGTGGACGGATCGCCGTCCAGCCTGGCCGCCGCCGACCTGGCCGCCGCGACCGCCGTCGCCCGTTCCCGGCCGCTGCTGCTCGTGCACGGCTACCTGCACCCGATGGGCTACGGCGTGCCGCTCAACCCGTACGACCTGGGGGTGCCGGCGCCCACCGCGGAGTCGGAGAAGATGCTGGAGTCGGTCGCCGCCGACCTGGCCGAGCGGCACCCGGGCCTGCGGGTGCAGGTGCGCCAGGTCGCCGGCGGCCCCGGCGCGACGATGGTCGAGGAGTCCCGCCGCGCCGAGCTGGTCGTGGTGGGCAGCCGGGGCGTGGGCGGCTTCGCCGGCCTGCTGCTCGGCTCGGTCAGCGGGCAGCTCGCTCAGCACGGGCACTGCCCGGTGCTCATCGTCCGCCCGGAGGAGCAGCCGATCCCGGTGGACGGTCCGGTGCTGGTCGGCGTGGACGGTTCCGACTCGGCCGCGTACGCGATCGAGCTGGCCGCGGACGAGGCCGCCCGGCGCGACGCGGAGCTGGTGCTGATGCACGTGCGGTCGCCGGAACGGGGCGCGGTGGCGCCGGAGGTCGCGGCGGAGGCGTCCACCGCCGAGCGGGCCGAGGCGGCGGGGCTGCTGGTGGAGGCCGCGGACCGGGTCCGGGCCGCGCACCCGGGCCTGCGTGTGACGGAGCGGGCTGTGACCGCCGCCTCGCCGGAGACCGCGCTCGTGGAGGCCAGCGGCGAGGCGTCGCTCGTGGTGGTCGGTTCCCGGGGCCGGGGCGGCTTCGCCGGGCTGCTGCTCGGCTCGGTCAGCCAGGCGCTGGTCCAGCACTCCCACTGCCCGGTGCTCGTCGCTCACCGGCCCGAGCCGGCCGACGACTGACGCGCCGCGGGGCTAGCCGGTCCGCTCCGGTCCGGTGAGCCGCTCGGTCAGAGGGATGTCCTGCAAGCGTCATGGCTGAGAGGCATGAACATGCCTCTCAGCCATAACGAGTTCTCCGGCGTGGTTCGCGGGCGACGGCCACGCCCGGCGGCGGTCGCCTCCGCGCCGAACCTCCCCGGCGTCAGGACGGGTCGCGGCCGGCGAGCAGGTCGGCGAAGTCGGTGGTGAGCGCGAACGGGTCGGCCGGGCCGTTCGCGGGCGGGCGTCGGTCCACCTGCTCGGCCAGCTCGGCTCCGGCCCGGCGGATCCGGGACCGCAGCGCGCTGTCGCCGTCGTCGCCGGCCCAGTCCTCCGGCGCGGCGAACACCGCCGTGGGCAGTGTCGCCGCCCGCAGGTACGTGAACATCGGCCGGACGGCGTGCTCCAACGCCAGCGAGTGCCGGGCGGTGCCGCCGGTCGCCCCGAGCAGCACCGGCTTGCCGGCCAGCGCGTCCCGGTCGACCACGTCGAAGAACGACTTGAACAGCCCGTTGTAGGACGCGTTGAAGATCGGCGTCACCGCGATCAGCCCGTCGGCGGCGGCCACCTCGTCGAGCGTCCGCCGCAGCGCGGCCGGCGCGAAGCCGGTGAGCAGGTGGTTCACCACGTCGTGGGCGTGCTCGCGCAGCTCGACCACGCGCAGTTCCACAGTGGCGCCGCGGCCGGCCAGCTCGTCGCGGGCGGCCGCGGCGAGCTGGCCGGCGAGCAGGCGGGTCGACGACGGCTGACCGAGACCGGCCGAGACCACCGCCAGGGTACGGCTGGTCATCGCTGCTCCCCGGCGGCCGGGGCGGCGTCGCGGGCGGCGAGCAGGCTGGCGTGGGTGGGCGCCTCGGGCACGTGTGCCGGACGCAGCGAGTCGAACTCCTTGCGCAGCACCGGTACCACCTCCTCGCCCAGCAGGTCGAGCTGCTCCAGCACCGTCTTCAGCGGCAGTCCGGCGTGGTCGATCAGGAACAGCTGCCGCTGGTAGTCGCCGACGTACTCGCGGAAGCCCAGCGTGCGGTCGATGACCTGCTGCGGGCTGCCGACGGTCAGCGGCGTCTCCCGGGTGAACTCCTCCAGCGACGGGCCGTGCCCGTAGACCGGGGCGTTGTCGAAGTAGGGGCGGAACTCGCGTACCGCGTCCTGGGAGTTGCGGCGCATGAAGACCTGCCCGCCGAGGCCGACGATGGCCTGCTCCGGCGAGCCGTGGCCGTAGTGCGCGAACCGTTCCCGGTAGAGGCCGACCATCCGCTGGGTGTGCTCCTTGGGCCAGAAGATGTGGTTGGCGAAGAAGCCGTCGCCGTAGTACGCGGCCTGCTCGGCGATCTCCGGGCTGCGGATCGAGCCGTGCCAGACGAACGGCGGTACGCCGTCGAGCGGGCGCGGGGTCGAGGTGAACGACTGCAGCGGCGTACGGAACCGGCCCTTCCAGTCGACCACGTCCTCGCGCCACAGCCGGTGCAGCAGGTCGTAGTTCTCGATCGCCAGCGGGATGCCGTTGCGGATGTCCTGCCCGAACCACGGGTAGACCGGACCGGTGTTGCCGCGGCCCATCATCAGGTCCACCCGGCCGTCGGCCAGGTGCTGGAGCATCGCGTAGTCCTCGGCGATCTTCACCGGGTCGTTCGTGGTGATCAGCGTGGTCGATGTCGACAGCAGCAGCCGTTCGGTGCGCGCGGCGATCCAGCCGAGCATGGTGGTCGGCGACGACGGCACGAACGGCGGGTTGTGGTGCTCGCCGGTGGCGAAGACGTCGAGGCCGACCTCCTCGGCCTTGAGCGCGATGGCGGTCATGGCCTTGATCCGCTCACGCTCGGACGGCAGCCGCCCGTTCGTGGGGTCGACGGTGACGTCACCGACGGTGAAGACTCCGAACTGCATGACCAGCTCCTCGCGTGGGGTCCGGACCGGTCGGCCCGGGATCGCTCCTCACAACATATTTGACGAGTCAACTATTCCGGTGGCCGCCCGCCCCGGCGTGGCCCGGATCACGCGCCACCCGCCGACTACCCTTGCCGCGATGACGTACCCCTGGCTCGACGCACCCGCCGCGCAGGTCGCCGACACCGCGCGGACGCTGCTCGGCTGGACCGTGTCGGCCGGCGGCGTCACCGTCCGGCTCACCGAGGTCGAGGCGTACGCGGGCACCGGCGAGGACCCGGCGTCGCACGCCCACCGCGGGCCGACGCCGCGCAACAGAGTCATGTTCGGGCCCGCCGGGCACGTCTACGTGTACTTCGTGTTCGGCATGCACTGGTGCGCGAACATCGTCTGCGGTCGCGACGGCGAGGCGGCGGCGGTGCTGCTGCGCGCGGGCGAGGTGGTCGACGGCGTCGAGATCGCCCGCGAGCGCCGGCCGCGCGCCGCCGACCGGGAGCTGGCCCGCGGGCCGGCCCGGCTGGTCACCACGCTCGGGCTCGGGCGGGACGCGAACGGCACCTCGGCGATCGACGGCAGCGGCCCGCTGCTGCTGACGCCACCGGCGAGCCCGGTCGACCCGGCGCGGATCGTCGCCGGGCCGCGCGTCGGGGTCGCCGCCGCGCACGACCTGCCGTGGCGGTTCTGGCTGGCGGACGAGCCGAGCGTGAGCGTCTACCGGCGGCACACCCCTCGCCGCCGGCCCACCCCGGCCGCCTCGGTGCGGAACTCACCGGCCTGAATCGGCCGTCCCGGGCAACCCGGGACACCCCGCGGCGCGTCTGTGGTGGCATGACGCGCCGACTCTTCACCACGTGTTGAGGTCACGGTGTTTTACACGAAGGGATTTCAACGGGGTGTTGACAACGGGCCATTCTTGGGTGTGGGATGGACGACATGGTCACCGTGGACAACGACCCGTTCACCGCTCCGGATGCTGCCCAGGCCCGGGCGCACCGCAACTACGCGGCGCTGCTGCGGATCGCCGAGCGGCACGCCGGCACCAACTCCCGCCGCCGGCGCTACGCCCACCCCGACGTGCCCGACGCCTACGAGGCGGCCACGCTGGTGATGGCGCTCGCCGGTGGCGCCGAGCTGGACGAGGGTGAGGAGCCCGTCGACCAGGCCGACCTGATGGCCGCGCTGACGCTGATCCCGCACGTACGGGCCGAGGTGGACGCACTGGAGGCCGGCCTGCTGCAGGTGGCCCGCGGCCGGGGCATGACCTGGCAGGCGATCGCCTTCGGGCTGGGGCTGGGCAGCGCCCAGGCGGCCCGGCAGCGCTACGAGCGGCTCACCGTCCGCACCGGCACCGGCGACTGACCGGCGGCCCGGCGACGCGGGCTGTCACAGCGGCGGGCGAGACTGCGCCGGACGACGGCACGGGAGGACGCGATGACGCGCGAGGAGATGCTGGCCTACTGCCTGGCCAAGCCGGGAGCCTGGCTCGACCGGCCGTGGGAGGGCGACGAGGTGGTGAAGGTGGGCAGCCGGATCTTCGCGTTCCTCGGCTCCCCCGACGGCGAGGCCCGGCTCGGGGTGAAGTGCGGGGCGTCCCGGGAGGTGGCCGACGAGTGGCTGCACCGGTTCCCGGCCGACGCGCGCCCCTCCCCCTACATCGGCCGGTCGGGCTGGAACACGCTGCGGCTCTCCGGCGGCATCCCGGACGACGAGCTGATCGAGGCGGTCGACGGGTCGTACGACGCGGTCGTGGCGAAGCTGCCGAAGCGCGAGCGCCCCACCGGCTGACCGGAAACGCGGACGGAGCACCGACCGCCCGGCTCGCCGAAACGACCCTGCGCAAACGGACCAGCGCCGCTGATGGTGCGGCAGATCCGGGCAACAGCGGAAGCCGCTCCGTGCGGCTGAGCCCGAAGTCCGAGGCCGCAGCCCGAGGTCCCGCAATCCGGGATCCGCGTTCCACAAAGCAGGACCCTTGTAGATCTTGGAAGCTAAGCGCCCCTATGGGGGCCATTTGTACCAAGATCTCGCGCGGGGCGCGGGGCGCGGGGGCTGGTCCGGGCGGGCGAGCGCCTGGCCCGGACCAGCCGCGCAGGTCAGCGGGGGACGACCCGCTCGGCGGCCCACTCGCGCCAGCCGGTCAGCTTGTCCGCCGCGGCAGCGAGCTGGTCGGCGACCGGGCCGGGGCCGGTGGAGCCGGGCGTGATGCGGGCGGCCAGCGCCGAGCGCACCGACAGCACGTCGCGCACCGACGGGTCCAGGTGCTCGCTCACCGCGGCCAGGTCGGCGTCGGACACCTCGTCCAGCGCGCAGTCGCGGGCGGCGCAGAGCGCCACCAGCTTGCCGGTGATCTCGTGCGCGTCGCGGAACGGCACGTTGCGCCGGACCAGCCAGTCGGCGACCTCGGTGGCCAGCGAGAAGCCCGACGGCGCGCTGGCCACCAGGCGGTCCACCCGGACCGTCATCGTGGAGATCATCCCGGCCAGCGCGGGCAGCAGCAGTTCCAGCGTGTCGACCGCGTCGAACGCCGGCTCCTTGTCCTCCTGCATGTCCCGGTCGTACGTCATGGGCAGGCCCTTGAGCATGGTGAGCACGCTCATCAGGCCGCCGACCAGCCGGCCGGACTTGCCCCGGGCCAGCTCGGCGATGTCCGCGTTCTTCTTCTGCGGCATGATCGACGAGCCGGTGGCGAACGCGTCGTCCAGCTCGACCCAGCCGAACTCCTGCGACGTCCAGAGCACCACCTCCTCGCCGAGGCGGGACAGGTGCACGCCGATCATCGCGGTGACGAACAGGAACTCGGCCACGAAGTCGCGGTCCGCGACCGCGTCCATCGAGTTGGCGAACGAGGTGCGGAAACCCAGCTCCTTGGCGACCGCCACCGGGTCCAGCGGCAGCCCCGAGCCGGCCAGCGCGCCCGCGCCGAGCGGGCTGATCGCGGTCCGCTCGTCCCAGTCGCGCATCCGCTCCAGGTCGCGCAGCAGCGGCTGCACGTGGGCCAGGAGCCAGTGCCCGAACGTCACCGGCTGGGCGTGCTGCAGGTGCGTCATGCCCGGCGCGGCGGTGTCCACGTGCCGCTCCGCCTGCTCGACGAGGGCCTCGGCCAGCTCGACCAGCCGGGCCGCCACGCCGCGGGCGTGGTCGCGCAGGTAGAGCCGCAGGTCGGTGGCGACCTGGTCGTTGCGGGACCGGCCGGCGCGCAGCTTGCCGCCGAGGCTGCCGAGCCGCTCCAGCAGGCCGCGTTCCAGCGCGGTGTGCACGTCCTCGTCGTCAACGGTCGGGCGGAACGCGCCGGAGGCGCAGGCCGCCTCCAGGTCGTCCAGCGCCGCGAGCATCCGGCCCAGTTCGTCCGGGTCGAGCAGGCCGGCGCCGGCGAGGACCCGGGCGTGCGCGCGGGAACCGGCGATGTCGTACGGGGCGAGGCGCCAGTCGAACTGGACGCTCACCGACAGCCGCGCGAGCGCCTCGGCGGGACCGCCGGCGAACCGGCCGCCCCAGAGGCTCGTCCGGTTGGCGGGGGCGCTGTTCTCGGTCAGGCTCTTGTCGTCCACCCCACCCATTGTGGTGCCCCCCATCAGGCCCCTCCCATCCGGGCGTCCCGTTGTGCGGCCATCGTGCTGGGCAGTCCCCACAGTCGTACGAATCCCTTCGCCAGCGACTGGTCGAACGTGTCGCCGGTGTCGTAGGTGGCAAGGCCGAAGTCGTAGAGGCTCGCCTCGGAGCGCCGGCCGGTGACGACCGCCCGGCCGCCGTGCAGGCGCAGCCGTACCTCGCCGGTGACGTGCCGCTGGGCGTCGTCGATGAACGCGTCCAGCGCGCGCTTCAGCGGCGAGAACCAGAGCCCGTCGTAGACCAGCTCACCCCACCGCTGGTCGACGCCGCGCTTGAACCGGGCGAGATCCCGCTCGACTGTCACCGCCTCCAGTTCCTGGTGGGCGGTGATCAGGGCGAGCGCGCCGGGCGCCTCGTACACCTCGCGGCTCTTGATGCCGACGAGCCGGTCCTCGACCATGTCCAACCGGCCCACGCCGTGCGCCCCGGCCCGCCGGTTCAGCTCCCGGATCGCCTGGTAAGGGGTGACCGTCTCGCCGTCGATGGCGACCGGTACGCCGCCGTCGAACGTGATCACCAGGTCGTCCGGGTCGCGTTCCGACGCCGGGTCCTCGGTGTACGCGTAGAGGTCCTCGACCGGGGCGTTCCAGATGTCCTCCAGGAACCCCGTCTCGACGGCCCGGCCCCACAGGTTCTGGTCGATCGAGTACGGCGACTTCGCCGACACGTCGATCGGCAGCCCCTTCTCCTCGGCGTACGCGATCGCCTTGTCCCGGGTCCAGGCGAAGTCCCGGGCCGGCGCGACGACCTTCAGGTCCGGCGCGAGGGCGGCCAGGCCGACCTCGAACCGGACCTGGTCGTTGCCCTTGCCGGTGCAGCCGTGCGACACGATCGTGCCGCCGTGGGCACGCGCCGCCGCGACCAGGTGCTTGACGATCAGCGGCCGGGACAGCGCGGACACCAGCGGGTAGCGGTCCATGTAGAGGGCGTTGGCCCGGATCGCCGGCAGGCAGTAGTCGGCGGCGAACTCGTCGCGGGCGTCGACCACCTCGGACTCGACGGCGCCGCAGTCGAGCGCGCGCTGCCGGATCACGGCCATGTCCTCGCCGCCCTGGCCGACGTCCACGGCTACCGCGATCACCTCCGCGCCGGTCCGCTCGGCCAGGTACGGGATCGCGACCGAGGTGTCCAGGCCCCCGGAGTACGCGAGCACGACCCGCTCGGTCACGAGGTGCCCCCTTCGACTGTGTCGTCGCGGCGGGCCCACGCGGCGAGCCGCTCGCCCAGCGCGGCGCCGCCGTCGGCCTCGCGGGCCACGACGAGGATGGTGTCGTCGCCGGCGATGGTGCCGACGATCTCGGTCAGGCCGGCCCGGTCCAGCGCGCTGGCGAGGTACTGGGCGGCGCCCGGCGGGGTGCGCAGTACCGCGATGTTGCCGCTGGAGTCGACGCCGTTCAGCAGCTCACGCAGCAGCCGGACCAGCCGGGCCGGTGCGCCCTCGGCGTCGCGCAGCGGCCGGTGCCCGTCCTCCGGGATCAGGTAGACGCCGCGCCCGTCGCCGCCCCGCGCGGTCACCGCTCCCAGTTCCTTCAGGTCGCGCGACAGCGTGGCCTGGGTGACCTGGATGCCGTCCCCGGCGAGCCGGTCGGCCAGCTCGGTCTGCGAGTGGATGGGGGTGTCGCGGATCAGCTCGACGATGCGGGCGTGCCGCGCGGCGCGGGTCAGCGGAGCGGTCATGCGGATTCCTCCAGGAGAAACGTCAGCAGCGCCTTCTGGGCGTGCAGCCGATTCTCCGCCTGGTCGAACACCGCGCTGTGCGGGCCGTCGAGCGCCTCGTCGGTGATCTCCTCGCCCCGGTGGGCGGGCAGGCAGTGCAGCACGATCACGTCGGCGTCGGCGTGACCGAGCAGCACGGCGTTTACCTGGTACGGCAGGAACGGGGTGATCCGGTCCAGCCCGTCGTCCTCCTGCCCCATCGACGTCCAGGTGTCGGTGGCGACGACGTGCGCGCCGCGCACCGCCTCGACCGGGTCGGTGAACAGCTGCACCGACCCGCCGGTGGTGGCGGCGATCTTCTCGGCGCGGGCCACGATCTCCGGGTCCGGCTGGAACCCCTCCGGACCGGCGATCCGCACGTGCATCCCGGCGGTCGCCCCGGCTAGCAGGTACGAGTGGGCCATGTTGTTCGCCGCGTCGCCCACGTACGTCACGATCCGCCCGGCGGTGCCGCCGAAGCGCTCCCGCACGGTGAGCAGGTCGGCCAGCAGCTGGCAGGGGTGGTACGTGTCGGTGAGCGCGTTCACGACGGGCACCGTGGCGTGCTCGGCGACCTCGGCGATCCGGTCGTCGCCGTGGGTGCGCAGCACGATCGCGGCGACGTAGCGGGACAGCACCCGGCCGGCGTCGCCGAGCGTCTCGCCCCGGCCGAAGTGGGTGACCTGGGTGTCCACCACGAGCGGGTGCCCGCCCAGCTCGGCGATGCCCACGTCGAACGAGATCCGGGTACGCAGGCTCTGCTTGTCGAACAGCACCGCCACCGACTTCGGCCCGGTCAGGGGCTGGTGCGCGTACCGGTCGGTCTTCATCCGGGCGGCGAGGTCGAGCACGGCGGCCTGCTCGGCGGGCGTGAGGTCGTCGTCGCGCAGGAAGTGGCGGATCATGCGGGAGCCTCCGTCGGGGTCGTGGCGTCGGGCGCGGCGGCCTCGGCGGTCGCGGCGATGCCGGCCGGCGCGGCGGCGTCGGTGGAAGGGGTCGGCGCGGCGGCGGACAGCGCGGCCGGCAGCGCGGCGAGGAACGCGTCTGCCTGCGCGGCGGTGAGGATCAGCGGCGGGGCGAGCCGGACCACGTCCGGCTGCACCGGGTTGACCAGGAAACCCGCCTCGCGCAGCGCTGCCGCGGCGGCGGCGGAGACCGGCTCGTCGAGCACGATGCCGAGCAGCAGCCCGGCGCCGCGCACCTCGCGGACCAGCGGGTGCCCGAGCGCCTCGACGCCGCGCCGCAGCCGCTCACCGACCCGTTTGACGTGGTCGAGCAGACCCTCGTGCGCGATCGTGGAGACGACAGCGAGCGCGGCGGCGCAGCTGATCGGGTTGCCGCCGAACGTGGTGCCGTGCGAGCCCGGGGTGAGCAGGTCGGCGGCCCGGCCGAAGGCCAGGCAGGCGCCCAGCGGCAGCCCGCCGCCGAGACCCTTGGCGAGCGTGATGACGTCCGGCTCGACGCCGTCGGCCTGGTGGGCGAACCAGTGGCCGGTCCGGCCGACGCCGGTCTGCACCTCGTCCAGCACCAGGAGCGCGCCGTGCGCGGCGGTGATCCGCCGGGCCGCGGCCAGGTAGCCGGGAGGCGGGACGACCACGCCGTTCTCGCCCTGGATCGGCTCGATGATCAGCATGGCGGTGTCGCCGGTGACGGCCTCGGCCAGCGCGGCGGCGTCGCCGAACGGCACGTGGGTGACGTCGCCGGGCAGCGGGCGGAACGGGTCGGCCTTCGCGGGCTGCCCGGTCAGCGCCAGCGCACCCATGGTCCGGCCGTGGAAACCGCCGTGGGTGGCGACCACGTGCCGGCGGCCGGTGAGCCGGGACAGCTTGAACGCGGCCTCGTTGGCCTCCGCGCCGGAGTTGGCGAAGAAGACCCGGCCCGGGCGTCCGGCCAGCGCGAGCAGCAGTTCGGCCAGCGCCACCGGCGGCTCGGCGACGAACAGGTTGGACACGTGCCCGAGCGTCGCCACCTGCTTGCTGACGGCGGCAACCACCGCCGGGTGGGCGTGGCCGAGCGCGTTGACGGCGATGCCGCCGAGCAGGTCGACGTACTCCCGGCCGGTCTCGTCGGTTACGACGGCGCCGGAGCCGGAGACGAGCGCCAGCGGCGGCGTGCCGTAGTTGTCCATCATGGTGGCGTTCCACCGCTGCACGAGCGTGCTCATGACTCGATCACCATCGTTCCGAAGCCCTCCGACGTGAACACTTCCAGCAGCGTGGAGTGGGCGACCCGGCCGTCGACGACGTGCGCGGCCGGCACTCCCCCGCGCACCGCCCGCAGGCAGGCCTCCATCTTCGGGACCATGCCCGACTCCAGGGACGGCAGCAGCTTCGCCAGGTCGTCCGCGGTGATCTCGCTGATCAGGCTGGACGTGTCGGGCCAGTCGGCGTACAGGCCGGGCACGTCGGTCAGCACGACGAGCTTGCGGGCGTCCAGCGCCACGGCGAGCGCGGCGGCGGCGGTGTCCGCGTTGAGGTTGTGCAGCACCCCGTCGGCATCAGGCGCGACTGTCGAGATGACCGGGATCCGGCCGGCCGCGATCAGGTCGGTCACAGCCGAGGCGTTCACCGACTCCACGTCGCCCACCTGGCCGACGTCGACCGCTTCCCCGTCCACGTACGCGGGGCGGCGCACCGCGGTGAACAGCCCGGCGTCCTCGCCGGAGAGGCCGACCGCGTACGGGCCGTGCGCGTTGATCAGCCCGACCAGTTCCCGGCCGACCTGACCGACCAGGACCATCCGGACCACGTCCATCGCCTCCGGGGTGGTGACCCGCAGGCCGCCCCGGAACTCACTGGCGATGCCCAGGCGGCCGAGCATGGCGGAGATCTGCGGGCCGCCACCGTGCACCACTACCGGCTTCAGGCCGGCGTAGCGCAGGAACACCATGTCGGCGGCGAACGCCCGCTGGAGTTCGGGGTCGACCATGGCGTTGCCGCCGTACTTGACCACGACCGTGGCGCCGGAGAAACGGGCCAGCCAGGGCAGTGCCTCGATCAGCGTGGCGGCCTTGGCCTGGGCCCGGGTGAGGTCAGCACTCAAGTTCATGTGGAATAAGCCGAGTTCTCGTGGACGTACGCGTGGGACAGGTCGTTGGTCCAGATGGTGGCCGCGTCGGTGCCGGCGTGCAGGTCGATCCGGACCGTGACACCGCGGCCGGTGAGGTCCACCTTGGCGCGGTCCTCGGCGGCGGCGCCGCCCCGGCACACCCAGATGCCGTTGACCGCGACGTCCACGCCGTCCGGCTCGAACACGGCGGCCGTGGTGCCGACCGCGGCGAGGATCCGGCCCCAGTTCGGGTCGTTGCCGAACAGCGCGGTCTTCACCAGGTTGTTGCGGGCCACCGTGCGGCCCACCTCGACCGCGTCGTCCTCGCTCGCCGCGCCGACCACCTCGATCGCCACCTCCTTGGTCGCGCCCTCCGCGTCGGCCAGGAGTTGCTGGGCCAGGTCGTGGCAGGCGGCGGTGACCGCGGCGGTCAACTCCTCGGCGGTCGGCTCGATGCCCGAGGCGCCGCTCGCGAGCAGCAGCACCGTGTCGTTCGTGGACATGCAGCCGTCGGAGTCGATCCGGTCGAACGTGATCCGGGTGGCGGCGCGCAGCGCGGCGTCCAGGGCATCAGGCCCGGCCACCGCGTCGGTGGTGAGCACGCAGAGCATGGTGGCCATGGCCGGGGCGAGCATGCCCGCGCCCTTGGCCATGCCGCCGACGGTCCAGCCCGTACCCTGCGCCACAGTCGTCTTGGGCCGGGTGTCGGTGGTCATGATGGCCTCGGCGGCCGCCGGGCCGCCGTCGCGGGACAGGCCGCGCACCGCATCGCGTACGCCGGGAAGCAGTTTGTCCATCGGCAGCCGCTCGCCGATCAGGCCGGTCGAGCACACAGCGACCTCGCCGGCGCCGACGATCAGCCGGGCGTTCGCCGCGGTGATCGCGGCGGCGGCGTGCTCGGCGGTGGCGTGGGTGTCCTGGAAGCCGGCCGGGCCGGTGCAGGCGTTCGCGCCGCCGGAGTTCAGCACCACGGCGCGCACGACGCCGCCGTGCACGACCTGCTGGCTCCACAGCACCGGCGCGGCCTTGACCCGGTTGGCGGTGAAGACACCGGCCACACCGGCGTCCGGGCCGTCGTTGATCACGAGGGCGACGTCGGCGGCGCCGGAGGACTTCAGTCCGGCCGCGACACCTGCGGCGCGGAACCCACGGGGGACGGTGACGCTCACGGGGCCACTCCAAACACGGACAGACCGGTGGTCTCGGGGAGACCCACCATCAGGTTGGCGTTCTGCACGGCCTGGCCGGCCGCGCCCTTGCCCAGGTTGTCGACAGCGCTGACCACGATCACCCGGCCCGAGTCGACGTCCACAGTCGCCTGGAGGTGGCAGGAGTTCGACCCGGCGGTGGCGGCGGTGTGCGGCCACGATCCCTCGGGCAGCAGGTGCACGAACGGCGCGTCGGCGTACGCGGCGGCCAGCACCGCGCGCGGGTCGGCGTCGCCGGTGGGCACCGCGGTGACTGTGGACAGGATGCCCCGGGGCATCGGCGCGAGCACCGGGGTGAAGGACAGGCCGGTCGCGCCGGTGGCCTGCTTGATCTCCGGCACGTGCTGGTGCGCGCCCACCTTGTAGGGGGTCAGGTCGCCCATCACCTCGCTGCCGAGCAGGTGGGCCTTGGCGGCCCGGCCCGCCCCGGAGGTGCCGGAGGCGGCGACCACCACCACGTCGTCGGGGCGTACCGCGCCTGCGGCGATCAGCGGCGCCAGCGCCAGCGTGGTCGCCACCGCGTAGCAGCCGGTGCTGGCGACCCGCGTCGCGGCGGCGATCTCGGCCCGCTGCCCGGGCAGTTCGGGCAGCCCGTAGGTCCAGGCGCCGGCGTGCTCGCCGCCGTAGTAGCGGGACCAGGCGCCGGCGTCGCGCAGCCGGTGGTCCGCGCCGAGGTCGACCACCTTGACCGAATCGGGCAGCGCCGCGGCGAGCGCCGCGGACTGCCCGTGCGGCAGGGCCAGGAAGACCAGGTCCGCGTCGGCGAGGGCCGCCGGTTCGGTCGCGGCGAACACCAGGTCGAGGCCGGCGAGGTGCGGGTGTACGGCGCTGACGGGCTGACCGGCCTGGCTGTGTGCGGTGGCGGTGATCAGCTCGAACTCGGGGTGACCGGCGAGCAGGCGCAGCAGTTCGCCCCCGGCGTATCCACTCGCCCCGGCCACGGCAACCCGAATGCCCATACCCACCTCCGCATGACTATGCAGGGAAGAGTACCGGTCGAGGCAGCGCCACCGCAAGGTCATACGGCGCGTTGCATAGCCATGAGATGACGTTCACCAGCGGCTCGCGTGGGCCGGCGTGTTGATAGGGGCCCCCTCCTCTACCGGAGGCGTTAAGAGGGGGCCCCTCCTTTCAGGCGCCGCGCAGGGTGGCGCCGAAGCGCTCGGCGGCGACAGCCACCGCCGCGTCGCGCGCGGCCACCGCCTCCTCGCCCGCGAGGGTCCGGTCCGGGGCGCGGAACGTCAGCTTGTACGCCAGCGACTTGCGTCCCTCGCCGAGCTGCTCGGAGGTGTAGACGTCGAACAGGCGGACGTCCTCCAGCAGCGCGCCGGCGCCCTCGACCAGCGCCGCCCGCACTTCGGCCGCCGGCACCGCGTCGTCCACCACCAGCGCCACGTCGATCAGGGCCGGCGGGAACGTGGAGATGGCCGGGCCGGCCGCCAGCGGTGCGGCGGGCAGCGCGTCCAGGTCCAGTTCCATGGCGCTGGTACGCCGGGGCAGCTCCAGCGCGGCCAGCACGGCCGGGTGCAGCTCACCGGCGTGGCCGACGACCACGTCGTCCACCACCAGTTCGGCGCAGCGGCCCGGGTGCCAGGGCGCCCGCTCGCCGGCCCGTACCGTCACCCGGTCGGCGGGGATCCCGGCGGCGTCGAGCACCGCCCGGCCCGCCTCGACGGCGTCCGCCCAGCCGGCCGTGCGGCCCGCGCCCCACCAGCCGGCCGGTTCGATCTCGCCGGTGAGCGCCACCGCGACGTGCCGCGGCTGGGCGGGCACCACCGCGTCGGCGGCGGCGAACTCCTCGTCGGTGGGCCGCCGGTCCACGCCCATCGCGGGCGGGGCACCGGCGCCGGGGCGCGGGTGGAAGACCGTGCCGATCTCGTAGATCGCCACGTCTCGCTGGCCCCGGCCGACGTTGCGCTTGACGATGCCGAGCAGCGGGCCGAGCAGCGTGGTGCGCAGCAGCGGCTCCTCCTCCGACAGCGGGTTCGCCAGCCGTACCGCGGGGCGGCGCGGGTCGTCGGCGGGCAGGCCGAGCTGGTCGACCAGCTCGGGCGCGACGAACGGCTGCGCCAGCACCTCGACGTAGCCGCGCTCGGCGAGCGAGCGGGCGACGGCCCGGCGGCGCTGCTGCTGCCAGGTCAGGCCCCGGCCGGGCGGCGCGGTGGGCAGCGCCGACGGCACCCGGTCGTAGCCGTCGAGGCGTACCACCTCCTCCACCAGGTCGGCCGGGTCGGTCAGGTCGGGCCGCCAGCTCGGCGGCGTGACGGTCAGCACCTCACCACCCCCCGCGGCGGAACCACCACCGGTGGCCGATCCGACGGTGCCCGGGTCCTCGGCGAGCCGGTCGGCGCCGCGCGTGACGGTGCAACCGACCTGCTCCAGCAGCTCCACCACCCGGTCCGGCGAGTACGTCACGCCGACCCGCCGCGAGGGCAGGTCCACCGGCAGCGTCACCGGCGTACGCGGCACGACGTGGTCGATGTCGAGCACCTCTTCGCCCGCGGTGCCGCCGGCGAGGTCGGTGAGCAGCCGGACCGCCTTCTCCAGCGCGACCAGCGGCAGCGCCGGGTCGACGCCCCGCTCCCACCGCTTCGCCGCCTCGCTGAACAGCTTGTGCCGCCGCGCGGTACGGCCGACGGTGGCCGGATCCCAGTGCGCCGCCTCGAACAGCACGTTCGTGGTGGAGGCGAGCACCTCGCTGGTCTCGCCGCCCATCACCGCCGCCAGCGAGATCGGACCCGAGTCGTCGCAGATGACCAGGTCCTCGGCGGACAGCGTGCGGTTGACCCCGTCCAGCGTGGTCAGCTTCTCTCCCGCCTCGGCGCGGCGTACCACGAGCGTCCCGGCGATCCGGTCCGCGTCGAAGGCGTGCATCGGCTGACCGAGTTCGAGCATCAGGTAGTTGGTGATGTCCACGGCGAGCGAGATGCTGCGCACCCCGGCCACAGTGAGGCGCTGCCGCATCCAGCCGGGCGTCTCCACGGTCGGGTCGACGCCGCGCACCATCCGCGCCGCGAACCGGTCGCAGCCGACCGTGTCGCGGACCTCCACCGGGTACGCCGGTTCGGCGGTCGCGCCGGGCGCGGGCGCGTCGGCCGGGTCGCGGAACGGCACGCCGAGCGCGTGCGACAGCTCCCGGGCGATGCCGCGCACGCTCAGCGCGTACCCGCGGTCCGGGGTGATCTCCATCTCGACCACGACGTCGTCCAGGCCGACGACGGGCCGGGCGTCGTCGCCGGGCTGGGCCTTGACGTCCTCGGGCAGCACGACGATGCCCGAGTGGTCGTCGCCGAGCCCCAGCTCCTGCGCCGAGCAGATCATGCCGTGGGAGTTGCGCCCGTACGTCTTGCGCGCGCCGATCGCGAACCCGCCGGGCAGCACACCGCCGGGGAGGATCACCACGACCTTGTCGCCCACGGCGAAGTTGCGCGCCCCGCAGACGATCTCCTGCGGCTCACCGGTGCCGTTCGCGGCGCCGACGTCGACCCGGCAGAAGCGGATCGGCTTCTTGAAGCCGGTCAGCTCCTCGATCTCCAGGACCTCGCCGACGACCAGCGGGCCGGTGACCGACTCGCGCAGGTCCACCACGGACTCGACCTCGATACCGAGGTCGACCAGCGCCTGCTCCAGGTCGCCGGTGGGCAGGTCGGCCGGCAGGTCCACGTACTCCCGCAGCCAACTGACAGAGACTCGCATGACTGTTAAACCACCGTTCCCGTAGCTCAGGCGCCGAACGCGCGGGTGAACCGCACGTCGCCCTCGGCCATGTCCCGCATGTCACTGACGCCGTGCCGGACCATCACGGTCCGGTCGATGCCCATGCCGAACGCGAATCCGGAGTAGACCTCCGGGTCGATGCCGCAGGCGCGCAGCACCCGCGGGTTGACCATGCCGCAGCCGCCCCACTCGACCCACTGCGGACCGTCCCGGTGCTCCGGGAACCACACGTCGAACTCGGCCGACGGCTCGGTGAACGGGAAGTAGTGCGGCCGCCAGCGCGTCTTCGCGCCCTCGCCGAACATGGCCCGGGCGAAGTGGTCGAGCGTGCCGCGCAGGTGCGCCATGGTGATGCCCTTGTCCACCACCAGGCCCTCGACCTGGTGGAAGACGGGCGCGTGGGTGGCGTCCAGCTCGTCGGTGCGGTAGACCCGGCCGGGCACCACCACGTAGATCGGCGGCTTGCGGCTGAGCATGGTGCGCGCCTGCACCGGCGAGGTGTGGGTACGCAGCACCAGGCCACTGCCTTCGGGTGCGATGTGGAACGTGTCCATCAGGCCGCGCGCCGGGTGGTCGGCCGGGATGTTCAGCGCGTCGAAGTTGGTCCACTCCAGCTCGACCTCGGGGCCCTCGGCCACCTCGTAGCCCATGCCGATGAACAGGTCACTGATCTGCTCCATCAGCACGCTCAGCGGGTGGCGGGCGCCGCGCGGCCGGCGGTCGTACGGCAGGGTCACGTCGACCCGCTCCTCGACCAGCACCCGCGCGGCCCGTTCCCGGTCCAGGATCTCCTGCCGGGCGGCGTACGCGGACTCGATGGCCCGGCGGGCCTCGTTGACCCGCTTGCCGGCGTCGGCCTTCGCGGCCGGCGGCAGCGCGCCGATCTCCCGGCGCGCCAGCGACACCGGGGACCGGTCACCGAGGTGCGCGGGGCGCAGCGCGGTGAGCGCGTCCGGGTCGGCGGCCTCGGCGAACGCCTTCTCGGCTTCGGCCACTGCTCCGGCCAGGGCGTCCGGGTCGAGCAGGGCGACCTGCTTCGGGTCGTACGGATCGTTGCGGTAGCTCATGGTGAACGGGCACTCCCTCACGGCGGCGCCGACCCTCGCGGGTGGCTAGGCGAGTCTACGGACGCGCGGCTTCGCCGCAGCCCGCCGGTGGGGAGTCGTGCAGGGGGAAGGGTCAGGCCCGCCGCCCGCCGACACCGGCGGGCTGGCTAAACGAACGCCGTGGCGCGTTCATGACGAGGCGGACTCCCCTGCTGTCTCTCGCGCGCCCCGGGGGACACGCAGTGCTCTGGCGGAAGAATACAGGCAGACGGCGGCCGCCGCAGCCAGGTTCAGGCTCTCCGCGCGCCCGTGCAGCGGCACCCGGACCCGGGCGTCGGCGGCGCCGGTCAGCTCCTCGGGCAGGCCGTGCGCCTCCGAGCCGAACAGCCACGCGGTAGGGGCGGACAGCCTTCCGGCATCGGCGAGGTCGTCCAGGTCGCTGTCGCCGTACCCGGTGGTGGCCAGGATCTCCAGGCCGGCGGCCCGCAGCGCCTCGACGGCGGCGAGCGGGTCGGCGGCGCGCACCACGTCGACGTGGAAGAGGCTGCCGGCGGAGGCCCGCACGCACTTGCCGTTGTAGGGGTCGACCGCCTCGCCCGCGAACACCACAGCGCCCGCACCGGCCGCGTCGGCGGTGCGCAGCACGGTGCCGGCGTTGCCCGGGTCGCGGATCCCGGCGAGCACCGCGACCAGTCGCGGCCCGTGCGCGAGGGCCTGCTCCAGGGGTACGTCGAGGTGCCGGCACACCGCCACCAGGCCCTGCGGCGCGACGGTCTCGGCCAGCGCGGCCAGGGCGTCGTCGGTCACCTCGGAGACGGGCACGTCGGCACGGGCGGCCGCGGCCGCGAGGTCGGCGTACCTGTCGAGCGCCGCCGGGGTGCCGAACAGCTCGACCACGGTGCCGGTGCGGGCGAGCGCCTCCCGGACCGCCTGCGGACCCTCGGCCAGGAACCGGCCGGCCTGGTCGCGGTCGCGCCGGCGATGCAGCCGACGGGCCGCCACGACCCTGGGGGTACGCGGGGTGAACGGTCCGGGAACGGCGTCGAGGCGCCTCCCCTGCGAACGTGACTGCATGGGAGACGCCTCGATCTGCCGTACGGGGTGGGTCAGGCGGCCTGAGCCGCGGCGCCACCGGTGCCCTCGGCCGCCACGGCGGCGCGAGCCAGCTCGACGATCGCCGCGAACGAGGCGGCGTCGTTGACGGCCATGTCGGCCAGGATCTTCCGGTCGACCTCGATGCCGGCCAGGCGCAGGCCCTGGATCAGCCGGTTGTAGGTCAGACCGTTGGCCCGGGCGCCGGCGTTGATCCGCTGGATCCAGAGCTGCCGGAAGTCGCCCTTGCGGTCGCGACGGTCCCGGTAGGAGTACTGCATCGAGTGCAGCACCTGCTCCTTGGCCTTGCGGTACAGCCGGGAGCGCTGACCGCGGTAACCGCTCGCGGTCTCCAGCAGGGTACGACGCTTCTTCTGGGCGTTCACAGCCCGCTTGACGCGTGCCATCTCAACTCCTTCTTCGGTTCAGGTGGCTCGCGTCAGCGGCCGAGCAGCTTCTTGATGCGCTTGGTGTCGGCCTTGGCCAGCTCGACGGTGCCGGTCAGCCGACGGGTCTGGGTGCTGGGCTTCTTCTCCAGGTTGTGGCGAAGGCCGGCCTGCTGGGCAACGATCTTGCCCTTGCCGGTCACCTTGACCCGCTTGCCCATACCCGTGTGGCTCTTCATCTTCGGCATTGGAACGTCTTCTCCCCTGTTACTGGCCGCTGGTCTCAGCGGTCGTGCCGGTCTCGCCGGCTGCTGCGGTGTCGCCGGCCGCCGGGGTCTCGCCGGCCGGAGCGGCCGGTTCCTCCGCCGCCCGGTCGCGCGGTCCACCGCGGGACGCCGTGGCGGCGACCGCGGAGGCCTTGACGGCCCGGTGCGGAGCGAGAACCATGATCATGTTTCGGCCGTCCTGCTTCGGCGCGGCCTCGACGTATCCCAGGTCCGTGATCTCGGACTCGAGCCGGCGCAGGAGCCGGTAACCCAGCTCCGGGCGGCTCTGCTCGCGACCGCGGAACATGATCGTCACCTTGACCTTGTCGCCGGCCTTGAGGAACCGCACCACGTGACCCTTCTTGGTCTCGTAGTCGTGCGGGTCGATCTTCGGCCGGAGCTTCATCTCCTTGATGACGGTCTGCTGCTGGTTACGCCGCGCTTCGCGCGCCTTGAGTGCGCTCTCGTACTTGAACTTGCCGAAGTCCATGAGCTTGCACACCGGCGGGCGCGCCATCGGCGCAACCTCGACCAGGTCCAGGTCGACGTCCGCGGCCAGCTGCAGGGCGCGCTCCAGCGGGACGATGCCCACCTGCTCACCCTCAGGACCGACCAGTCGGACCTCACGTGCCCGGATCTGCTCGTTCACGCGTGGTTCGACGCTGATGGGGCCTCCTCGAGTCGAGTCTCCTACGGTGCCGACTCCGTGGGCTCCCGGGTGGGAGCCGACCCGGAAAGCAGAAGGCCCCGGCGTATGCCAGGGCCCACTCGACCGGTCGGCACGATCACAGGATCGCGCATCCGGCGTCGGGACATGCCCGAAACCGGGGACCGGACCCGGCCACCGTGGCGGCGACTCGGGTGGGAGCGGGCGCTCCGCTTCTCGACCGCCCGCGCGTCAGGGACGGGGGCAGTCTGGTCGACTCCGCAACACTACACCCTCGGCCCAGGTCCGCCCAAACCGGGCTCGCAGGTCAGCGGGGTGCCGACTGGCCGGCGGACAGCGCCGCCAGGTGCGCCTGGTGCAGGCGGCGCAGCGCGCGCACCGCCTCGACCGCGCTCTCCTTGTCGGCGGCCTGCAACGCGACCATCGGCAGCAGGTCGTCGTCGTGCAGCTCCAGGCTGGCCCACGGTGCGCCCCGGTCGAACCGGACACCGCGGACGACCTCCCACGGCAGCTCGTACGAGCTGAACACGTTGCGCACCCGGACGCCCTTGGCGTCGGCGATCACCCGGGGGCGGGTGAACAGCAGGAAGCCGAGCGCGCCGAAGACACCCAGGCCGATCATGGCGAACTGGTCGCCGCGCTGGAACGTGCCGTAGCCGTTGCCGGTGGCGCCGGTCAGCGACGTCGCGACGAGGCTGAACACCACGATCAGCGTGACGGCCGACACCCAGCAGACGACCCGGACGCGGCGGGGTCGCACGGTCACCACGGAATCGCTCACCCGACCAGTCTGCCATCCGGTTCACGCGCGCCTTCGGCCGCCACACGGTCCGGGCCGCGCCGGCGCAGGCCGGTGACCACCACGGCGAGCAGCGTGAGCAGGGCGCCGGCCAGCACCGGCAGCCGCACACCGGGGCCGCCGGGCAGGATCAGGTCGAGCAGCAGCGCGCCGCCGAGCTGCCCGGCCACCAGCGCCAGGCCGGTGCGCAGCACCCCGGCGGCGCGTACCCCGACCAGCAGCGAGAGCACGATGCCGACGCCGAGCAGGCCGCCGACGTAGAGCCACCACTGGCCGGGCCAGCGGGGCTGACTCGCGAGCGCGCCGGTGAGCGCCGCGACCGCGCCGATCACCACGGTGCTGACCGCGAAGTTGACGGCGAGCCCGGCCGCCGGGCCGACCGACGCGGCGACCCGCCCGTTGAGCGCGGACTGCGTCGCCACCGCCAGCCCGCCCAGGACGCAGAGCAGCACCAGCCCGACCGCCAGGTCGCCGACCGGGCGGCCGAGCTGCGCCAGCGCGACAGCGCCGACGCCGAGCACCGCCCCGCCGACCCGGGGCACTGTGAGCGGCATCCGGCCGGTCGCGGCCAGCCCGGCCCGGTCCACCGCGAGGCCGCCGAGGCTGCCGCCGGCCACCTGGGCGATGGTGAACACCGCCACCCCGAGCACCGGCACCACCACCGGCGCGACCAGCACGATCACCGCACCGCCGACCCCGCCCAGGTACGCCCACCACGGCAACCCGGAGCGGCGCAGCCCGGCCAGTCCGGCGCGCATCGAGGGCAGCGCCACGATCCCGGCCAGCACCAGCAGGCAGCCGCCGAGGTTGTTTACCACCGCGCCGAGAACCGGGGCACCGGTCCGCTCCCCCATCTCGGCGTTGACCGCGCCCTGGGCGGCCGACGCCACGCCGCCGGCCACCACCACGGCCAGCGCGGCCGGGAGCGGCAGCGGCTTCACAGCCGGCAGGCGTGGATGTTGGTGACCAGGATCGCGCGGGCGCCCAGCTCGTACAGCTCGTCCATGATCCGGTGCACGTCGTCGCGGAGCACCATCGCCTGCACCGCGACCCAGCCCTCCCGGTGCAGCGGCGAGACCGTCGGCGACTCGATGCCCGGGGTCAGCGAGCTGGCCCGGTCCAGCAGACCGGCCGGGACGTCGTAGGCGAGCATCACGTACCGGCGGGCCACCAGGACCCCGTGCAGCCGGCGCTGCAACTGCTCCTGCTGCGCGCCGCCGGTCGCGCCGGCGCGGCGGACCAGGACCGCCGAGGAGCGCAGCAGCGGCTCGCCGAAGACCACCAGGCCGGCCTGGCGCAGCGTCGCGCCGGTCTCCACCACGTCGGCGACCACGTCGGCCACGCCGAGGCGGATGGCGTTCTCCACCGCGCCGTCCAGGCGGATCACGTCGGCCTTGACGCCCAGCTCGGCCAGGTGCCGCTCGACCAGACCCGGGTACGCGGTGGCGATGCGGTGCCCGCCGAGCTGCTGGACGGAGGCCACGTCGTCGGGCCGGGCGGCGAACCGGAAGGTGGCCCGTCCGAAGTTGAGGTCGACGATCTCCTCGGCCGGCGCGCCGGAGTCGATCAGCAGGTCACGGCCGGTGATGCCGACGTCCAGGTCGCCGGAGCCGACGTAGGTGGCGATGTCCTTGGGGCGCAGGTAGAAGAACTCGATGTCGTTGGCCTCGTCCCGGCAGACCAGGTCCTTCGGGTCGGTGCGCTGGCGGTAGCCCGCCTCGCGCAGCATCTGGGCCGCCGACTCGGCCAGGGCGCCCTTGTTGGGTACTGCGACACGCAGCATGGGAGTGCTCCTTCGTTCGATCGGATGATCAGCGGACGGGCACTCACAGATGTCGGTAGACGTCCTTCAGTTCCAGGCCGGTGGCGAGCATCAGCACCTGCGCCTGGTAGAGCAGCTGGGAGATCTCCTCGGCGGCCCGCTCCGGGCCCTCGTGCTCGGCGGCCATCCACGACTCGGCCGCCTCCTCGACGACCTTCTTGCCGATGAAGTGCACGCCCTTGGCGAGCGCCTCGACCGTGCCCGAGCCCGGGGTGCCGGCGGCGGCCTTGGCCTGCAGCTCGGCGAACAACTCCTCGAACGTCTTCACGGAAGGCGATTCTTCCAGCCGCCCCGGGTGAGCACGCCCACCGGGTCCACCCGCGTCGTCCGGCTCACCTGGGCAGCGCGGCGAGGAAGTCCCGCACCGCGGTGGCGAACTCGGCGGGGCGCGCGGCCGGCACCGCGTGACCGGCCTCGACTGTCACCAGGCGGGCGGCGGGGATCCGGGCCGCCATCCGCGCCAGCTCGTGCTGCGGCAGGTGACTGGCGGGACCACCGGCCACCACCAGGGTGGGCGCAGTGATCTCGGTCAGCTCCTCCCACCACGTGGGAGGCGGGGCGTTGAGTTCCGCGACGACCGCTTCGCGGGCGGCCCAGTCATAGGGCAGCGGGCCGGCCGGCCGAGGTGGCAGCCGCAGGCCGAGCGGCACCGGTGGCGGCGGTTCGACGAGCACCAGCGCCGCCACCCGGTCCGGATACGCCCGGGCGAACAGATGGGCCGCCACCGCCCCCGAGGAGTGGCCCAGCATCACGACCCGGGGCAGCGCCAGGGCGTCCAGAAACGCCAGCACGTCGTCGCGGACCAGTTCCAGCGAGTAGGCGCCGGCAGGCCCGGTCGCGCCGTAGCCGCGCAGGTCGGGGGCGTACGTGCGGGTGGCCGAGCCGAGCGCCGCCGCGAGGGCGGCCCAGGTCTCCCCCGATCCGGCGCCGCCGTGCAGCGCCACGAGTGGGCGGCCGTCGGCCCGGCCCCAGGTCCGGTACGCCATCCGCAGCCCCGGCAGGTCCGCGTACCCGATCTCCGTCACCGCGGCAGTCAACCACAGCGGTGGGTCAGGCGAAGCCGACCCGGTGGGCGGACTGGGCGTCGAGGGCGCGGACGGCCAGGGCGGCGTCCAGCGCTGCCACCGTCGCCGACCAGCCCTTGTCCTCGGCCGAGCCGGGCAGCCCGGCCCGGTCCCGGGCCTGCTCGATGGTGTCGACCGTGAGCACACCGTGCGCCACCGGCTTGCCCTCGTCCAGCGCCACCCGGGTCAGCCCCTCGGTGACCGACTGGCAGACGTAGTCGAAGTGCGCCGTCGCGCCGCGGACCACCACGCCGAGCGCGACGACCACGTCGAAGCGGCGGGCCATCGCCTGGGCCACCACCGGCAGCTCCACCGAACCGGCCACCCGGGCCACCACGGCCCGCGCCCCGCACGCCTGCGCGGCGGCCACGGCCCGCTCGGTCATGTGGTCGGTCAGGTCGCCGTGCCACCGGGCGGCCACCACGCCGACGGTCATCCCGGCGGCGTCCACCGCGGTCACGCCCGGCTCACCGAAACCCGCCATCGCCCTACGCTCCGATCTCGTCACCGGCGACCGGGCGGCCCATCGGCGCCTCGGTCACCTCGTCCAGTCCGTCCAGCAGGTGACCCATCCGGTCCCGCTTGGTGCGCAGGTAGCGCACGTTCTCCGGGTTGGACCGCACCGGCAGCCCCTCCCGGCCGGTCACGGTGAGGCCGTACCCCTCCAGCCCGGCCCGCTTGGCCGGGTTGTTGGTCAGCAGCCGCATCGACCGGACGCCCAGGTCGTAGAGGATCTGCGCGCCGGTGCCGTAGTCGCGGGCGTCGGCCGGCAGGCCCAGGTCGAGGTTCGCGTCCACGGTGTCGCGGCCCTGGTCCTGGAGCTGGTACGCCTGCAGCTTGTGCAGCAGGCCGATGCCCCGGCCCTCGTGCCCGCGCACGTAGAGGACCACGCCGCGCCCCTCCTGGGCGACCCGGGCCAGCGAGGCCTGCAACTGCGGCCCGCAGTCGCAGCGCAGCGAGCCGAACACGTCGCCGGTGAGGCACTCGGAGTGCACCCGCACCAGCACGTCCCGCCCGTCGCCGAGGTCGCCCATGACCAGCGCGACGTGCTCGGCCGGGTCGTGCTCGGCGCGGTAGCCGAGCGCCTTGAACACGCCGTACGGGGTGGGCATCCGGGCCTCGGCGGCCAGCTCGACCTGCTTCTCGGTACGCCGCCGGTGTGCGATCAGGTCCGCGATGGTGACGAGCGTGAGCCCGTGCTCGGCGCAGAACTTCTCCAGGTCGGGCAGGCGCATCATGGTGCCGTCGTCGTTCACCAGCTCGCAGAGCACCCCGGCCGGGCGCAGCCCGGCCATCCGGGTCAGGTCCACCGCCGCCTCGGTGTGCCCGGGACGGCGCAGCACCCCGCCGGCGCGGGCGCGCAGCGGCACCACGTGGCCGGGCCGGGCCAGGTCGGTCGGGCCGGTGGCGGCGTCGGCGAGCAGCCGGATGGTGTGCGACCGGTCGGCGGCCGAGATGCCGGTGCTGACGCCCTCCCGGGCGTCCACCGTCACCGTGTACGCGGTGCCGCGCCGGTCCTGGTTCGTGTGGTGCATCGGCGGCAGGTCGAGCCGGTCGCACTCGTCCTCGGTCAGCGGCACGCAGATGTAGCCGGAGGTGTACCGGACCATGAACGCGACCAGCTCCGGGGTGGCCAGCTCGGCCGCGAAGATCAGGTCGCCCTCGTTCTCGCGGTCCTCGTCGTCGACCACTACCACCGGACGCCCGGCGGCGATGTCCGCCACCGCCTGCTCGATCGAACCGAACGTGCTCATGCCACGGCCTCCGAGTACGTCGCCGGGATCGGGGCGGGCGCGGTCGCGACGGCCCGGGAGGTGCGCCACCAGCTGTACAGGCCGGCCGCGCAGAACGCGCCGTAGACCAGGTACATGGCGGCCGACGGGTAGAAGCCGCCGCGCAGCAGCAGCGGTACGCCGACCGCGTCGACGGCGATCCAGATCAGCCAGAACTCGACCCAGCCGCGGGCCATGCCGTACGTGGCGAGCAGGCTGCCGACCAGGATCCAGGCATCAGGCAGCGGCCCCCACGAGCCGAGCGCGGCGAGCACCGGGTAGGCGGCGGCGGTGCCGGCGGCGGCGGCGACGAGCAGGCCGAGCCGCTCCGGCCAGGTGGCCCAGCGCGGCACCACGGCCGGCTCGTCCCCGCCACCGGCGCGCCGGTTGCGCGACCAGCGCCACCAGCCGTACACGCTGACGGCGAAGAAGAAGACCTGCCGGCCGGCCTGGCCGTAGAGGTCGTGCGCCTGCGGGGTGACGAAGACGCCGCCGAGGAACACGGTGAGCAGCAGCGCGTTGCCGATCATCCCGACCGGCCAGGCCCAGACCACGCGGCGCAGCCCGAGCAGCGCCGAGCCGAGCCCGAAGACGTTGCCGACGATCTCCCGGACCAGCACCGGCGAGCCGGCCACGTGCACCTGGGCGTCGAGCAGCCAGCCGAGCGGGCCCATCACCGCGCACCCCCCGCGCTCCGGTCGCCGAGCAGCCGCTCGACGTACTTGGCCAGCACGTCGACCTCCAGGTTGACCGGGTCGCCGACCTGCTTCGTGCCGAGCACCGTGAGCTTCAGCGTGGTGGGGATCAGGCCGACCGAGAACCAGTCGTCGCCCGCCTCGGCGACGGTCAGGGACACGCCGTCGACGGTGATCGAGCCCTTCTCCACCACGTACCGGGCCAGCCCGGCGGGCAGCCGGAACCGGACCGTCTCCCACTGCGCGGCCGGCTCCCGGGCGACGATCTCGCCGACGCCGTCGACGTGGCCCTGCACCAGGTGGCCGCCGAGGCGGCTGTTCAGCGCGGCGGCCCGTTCCAGGTTGACCGGGTCGCCGGGGCGCAGCGCGCCGAGCGCGGTACGGCGCAGCGTCTCGCCCATCACGTCGGCGGTGAACACGCCGCCGTCGACGTCGACCACGGTGAGGCAGACGCCGTTGACGGCGATGGAGTCGCCGTGCCGGGCGTCCGAGGTGACGAGCGGGCCGCGGATGGCGACCAGCGCGGAGTCGTCGCCGGTCTCGGTGCTCCGGACGATCTCGCCCAGTTCCTCGACGATGCCGGTGAACATGTCAGCCCTCCCTCTTCCGGGGCAGCGCGGTGATCCGCAGGTCGGGACCGACCCGCGTAACGTCGGTGATCTCCAGATCGATGGCGTCGGCGATGGTGCTCACGCCGGCGTCGAGCAGCGCGGTCGGGCCGGCGCCGAGCAGCTTCGGCGCCACGTACCCGACGATCTTGTCGATCAGGCCGGCGGCGAGGAACGCGCCGGCCAGCGTCGGCCCGCCCTCCAGCAGCGCGGCCCGCACGCCGCGGTGGTGCAGCTCCGCCAGCAGCGCCGCCAGGTCGACCCGGCCGTCCGGCCCGGCGCCGACCTCAGCGGCGGTCGCCACCCAGGTGCGGGCGGCGCCGTCGCGGACCCGGGCGTCGGCCGGGGTACGCCCCGAGCTGTCCACCACCACCCGCAGCGGCTGCCGGATGGCCAGGGTGCCGTCGCGCAGGTTGCGCGCGGTCAGCCGGGGGTCGTCGGTGAGCACGGTGCCCACGCCGGCGAGCACCGCGTCGACGGTGCCGCGCAGCGCGTGCACGTCGATCCGGGCCGCCTCGGAGGTGATCCACATGCTGGTGCCGTCGGCGGCGGCGGAACGCCCGTCGAGCGTGGCCGCGTACTTCCAGATCACGTACGGCCAGCCGCGGCGCATCGAGGTGAGCCAGGCCACGTTGCCGGCCTCGGCCTCCTGCGCGCGTACCCCGAGAGCGACCTGGACCCCGGCGGCGCGCAGCGTGGCGGCGCCGCCGGAGGCGACCGGGTTGGGATCGGGCACGGCGATCACCACGCGGGACACCCCGGCGGCGATCAGGGCGTGGCTGCACGGGCCGGTGCGGCCGGTGTGGTCACAGGGTTCCAGGGTGACCACAGCGGTGCCGCCGCGGGCGCGCGTGCCGGCCTGGGCCAGCGCGACGATCTCCGCGTGCGGGCCACCGGCGTACGCGTGGAAGCCCTCGCCGACGACCTCGCCCTCGGTGTCGAGCAGCACGCAGCCGACCACCGGGTTGGGGCTGGTGGTGCCGAGGCCGCGCGCGGCCAGTTCGATGGCACGACGCATCGCCTCGTCGACGGAGACGCTCGCCATGGCCGCCTGTCCTCCCGCTCGCCGGTCGCGCGCGGGCGGTTCGGGAGCAGCGGCAGGAAGCCGCGGACACGCGGCGGCGGGAACCCGGGGACGGCGACGCCGACCCCGGGGAGCCCACGCGGCGGCTGAGGGTGCTCAGCGGCCGGCAGGGGCCTCCCCCGTTCCGCGCGCTGTCTCCCATCCGGACTTTCTGGGGGCGGACGAGCCGCACCCCAACCGTCGGCCCCGGATTCTCACCAGGTCCACCGTCCGGCCGAAGCCGTCCGGGTCGCGGGCTTACCACGGTCGGACCGTGGATCACCGCCGGTTCGGAATTTCACCGAGCCCCGCCAGCGCGTGGTGGGTATACGGGAAGTCTTACACGTTCCGCCCGGGCGCGCGCCACAGAGGCGAGCTACCTCACAGGACCGCCTCAGGTGACGCCGCGCCGGCGGTCCACCGCCACGTACGAGCCGGGCTGGCTCTTGGCCACCGTCTTCATCTCCGAGGCCACCGCGATCGCCTCCAGCGGGTCGGTGAACCGTTTGCCGGAATCGGACAGCGACACGCCGATGGAGAGCGTCACCAGCGCGGCGCGGCGGATGTTGCCGCGCCGGTCCTTCAGCTCGACGAAGCCGCGTTCCCGGTCGGTGGCGTCGTAGAGCGCGTCCGCGGCCTTCTCGAAGTCGACGACGGCCCGGCTGGTCAGCGGCCGGACCTGGCTGGGGGCGCAGACGATGACGAAGTCGTCGCCGCCGACGTGGCCGAGGAACGCCGGCGGCATCCCGATCGACACCACCGCCCGGTGCAGGCTGCGGGCCAGCGCCGAGATGAACTCGTCGCCGCGCACGAAGCCGTACCGGTCGTTGACGCTCTTGAACCGGTCGATGTCGATGTAGCCGACGGCGTAGTCGACGCCGTTGCGGACCCGATCGCTGATCTCCCGCCGGATCCGGCTGTTGCCGGGCAGCCCGGTCAGCGGCGAGACCTCCCGGAACTCCTTGTTGCGGCGCAGCGTGGAGTTGACCCGGGCCACCAGTTCCAGCGTGTCGAACGGCTTGACCAGGTAGTCGTCCGCGCCGACGCTGAGCCCGTTGACCTTGTCCTGGGTCATTCCCTTGGCGGTCAGCATGATCACCGGCAGGGCCGAGGTCATCGGGTCTGCGCGCAGCCGCCGGGTCAGTTCCAGCCCGTCGATGCGCGGCATCATCAGGTCGACCACGGCGAGGTCGGGCCGCTGCCGCTCGATGACCTCCAGCGCCTCCTGGCCGTCGGCGGCGTGCAGCACCTCGAAGCCGTGCAGGCGCAGGTTGAACTCGACGAAGCGGGCGATGTCCTCGTCGTCGTCGACGACGAGGATCACGTCGGGTCGCTCGCCGGCCGGGTCCATCTCAGGCCCCGGTCATCGCGCGTTCCGCCAGGCCCCGCAGGCGGCGCACCGCCTCCGCGGGATCGTCGGCGCCGTAGACGGCGGTGCCCGCGACGAACGCGTCGGCGCCGGCCGCGGCGGCCTGCTCGATGGTGTCCGCGGCGATGCCGCCGTCGACCTCGATGCGCAGTTCCAGGTGCCCGCTGTCGACGTGCCGGCGGGCCGCGCGCACCTTGTCCAGCAGCTGCGGCAGGAACCGCTGGCCGCCGAAGCCGGCCTTGATCGTCATGATCAGCAGCGTGTCGAAGCTCGGCAGCAGCTCCAGGTACGGCTCGATCGGGGTGTCCCGGTCGATCGCCAGCCCGGCCTTCGCCCCGGCCGAGCGCAGGTCCTTCGCCAGCGCCACCGGGTCGTCGCACGCCTCGGCGTGGAACGTGACGTTGTACGCCCCGGCGTCGGCGTACCCGGGCGCCCAGCGGCGCGGGTCCTCGATCATCAGGTGCACGTCGAACGGGATCCCGGTGACGGCGCGCAGGCTCTGCACCACCGGCAGCCCGATGGTCAGGTTGGGTACGAAGTGGTTGTCCATGACGTCGACGTGCAGCCAGTCGGCGGCGGGCTCCACGGCACGGACCTCGTCGGCGAGGCGGGCGAAATCGGCGGCCAGGATGCTGGGCGCGACGATCAGCGGCGGTACGGTCACGGGGCCAGTGTACGAACGCGGTGATCCGGAGGTAGCGGCACGGCTCCCGGAGCGACCAGCGGTGATCCTTCCGTCACCCGCGGTGCACCATCCGGCCGTCCGGAGAGAAAATCGGCACGAATAGTCGCCGGTGACTGGCCGATCGATTGAAAGATGACGAAACTCCTACAGGGACGGTCACGTATGCTGCACGCCCGGGCGCGGGGGACGCCGGTCGGGCCTATGACGACCGGCTGTCATCTCTCCCGGAAGGGGCGGACGATGCGACGGTGGCTCCACGTGCTCGCGCTGGCCGGCGCCGCGACTGCGGTGCTCGCGGGTTGCGCCCAGGTGCATCGGGCCGACGGCGACCTGATCGACGACTGGGCGGCGCTGCCGGTACCGCAGCTGTTCGTCCCGGCGACCGAGGCCTGCCTGCCCCGGCTGAGCACCGTGGTGGCCGCCGCCACCTACGAGACGGTCAACTGCGCGGGCAGCCACCTGGCCGAGACCGTGCACGTCGGCCGGTTCACCGGGCCGGCGGCGCAGGGCGTACGCCCGGAACCCGGCTCACCGGCGCTGCGTACCGCGCGCGCCGAGTGCGACCAGCGGGCCCGGGAGATGATCGGCGGGGACTGGCGGGCCGCCCGGCTGACGCTGAACATCGCTCTGCCCACCGTCACCGCCTGGACGTCCGGCGCCCGCTGGTTCCGCTGCGACCTGGCCGAGACCGACAGCATCGACAACACCCGCCCGGTCAACCGGGTCGGCAGCCTGCGCGGCGCGCTCGTCGGCGACAACCCGCTGGTGCACAGGTGCTTCGACCCGAAGCTGATCGGCCAGAACCTCAACTACATGGCACCGGTGCTGTGCACCGAACCGCACCGCGCGGAGTTCGTCGGCGTGTACGAGGAACGCGACATGAGCTGGGCGGAGTTCACAAAGGGCGCGCCCGCCACGCACCGGCGCTGCATGACGCTGATCGCCGCGTTCGCCGAGGTGCCGGACAACGCCGAGCTGCCGTACCGGGCCGGGTCCATCTTCTACCCGCCGTCACAGCGGGAGTGGGAGGAGGGCGACCGGGGCGTGCGCTGTTTCCTGTGGAGTGACGACCGCAAGCTGAACCGATCGGTGCGCGGCGCCGGCCCCGAGGGACTCCCGGTCACCTGATCGGCTGCCGTATGCTCCACCGCCGAGGCGTACCGGGTGACCGGACGGCGCCGGATGCGGGGGAGGTCGGTCGGGATGCGGCGATGGCGGGTGGCGGTCACCGTGGGCGCGGCGCTGGCGCTGGCGCTCGGCGGCTGTGCCGCGCCGGCCGGAGTGGACCGGGACCTGGTCGACGACTGGCCCGCGTTCGCCGCGCCGGTCGGGTTCGTGCCGAAGTCCGGCGCCTGTCACCCCACGGTCGCCGACGTCGGCTACCTCAGCGGCTACCAGCCGGTCGACTGCGCCACCCCGCACCGCACCGAGACGCTGCACGTGGGCACGACGACCGGCGCGGAGGCGGAGCGTTCCGCGCCGCCGCGTACCGGCTCGGCGGGGATGCGTGCCGCGCACGCCGAGTGCGCCCGCCAGGTCACCCGCGCCGTCGGCGCGGACTGGCGCTCCGGGCGGCTGCGCCTGGCGGTGGTCTTCCCGTCGGCGCTCGCGTGGTCCGGCGGGGCCCGCTGGTACCGCTGCGACGTCGCCGAGATCGGCGATCTGGACGAGGGCGCCGTGTCCCAGCGCACCGGCAGCCTGCGGGGGGCGTTGAAGCCCGGCTCGAAGCTCGCGCTCGGCTGCTTCAACCCGAAGCTGAGCAAGGACGAGGTGCAGTCGATGCGGCCGGTGGCCTGCACCAGCAAGCACCACGCCGAGTTCGTCGGCGTCTACCAGGCGCCGGACATCAGCTACGCGGAGTTCGACCGCACGCCGCTGCGCGCGCACAAGGCCTGCCGCGGCCTGATCGCCAAGTACGCCGGGCTGCCGAACGACGGCAACATGCAGTACCGGGCCGGCACCATCATCTATCACCCGTACGAGGAGCAGTGGCGCGACGGCGACCGGGGCGTGCAGTGCTTCCTGTGGGTCTCCGGACGGTCGCTGACCCGCTCGGTCAAGGGCGCGGGCGCCAAGGCGCTGCCGATCAACTGAGAACCGGGCGGGGCGGGCCGGCGCCCACCCCGCCCGGTACCGCTCAGCCGACCTGCAGCGTCACGTCGTCCACGACGAAGCTGGTCTGCAGCGAGGAGTCCTCGACCCCGGTCCACTTCAGCGTGACCGTCTGACCGGCGTACGCGGCCAGGTTGAAGGTGCGCTGGGTGTAGCCGGTGGCCTTGTTCAGGTTCGAGTACGTGGCCAGCGTGGTCGAACCGACCTGCACGGTGAGCTTGTCGTACGCGGTCGAGGTGGTCGTCTCGGCCGAGTCGATGTGCAGCCAGAACGAGAACGTGTAGCTGCTGCACCCGGCCGGCAGCGTGACCGACTGGGACAGCGTTTCGGTACGCGAGGAGCCGTACCCGTTCATCCACGCCTTGTACGACCCGGTGCGGGCCGCCTGGCTGGAGCTGTTGGTGATCACGCCGGAGCTGGCCGTCCACGGCGTGGTGCCGGACTCGAAGCTGCTGTTGCCGATCAGCTGCCCGCCGGTGCAGCCGCCGCTGCCGCCGGTCACGGTGATCGTGTAGCCGGCGGTGCGGGTGGCCGAGCCGGTGCCGGTCACGGTGAGCGTGAACGTGCCGGTGGTGGCCGTCGACGAGGCGGTGACGGTCATGGTGGCCGAGCCGCCCGAGGTGACCGAGGACGGGCTGAAGCTCACCGAGACGCCGCTCGGGGCGCCACTGGCGGACAGCGCCACGGTCTGCGCGCTGCCGGCGGTGGTGGCGGTGCTGACCGTGGCGGTGGTGGAGCCGCCCCGGGCGACGCTGCCGGAGGTGGGGCTCACCGAGACGGAGAAGTCGTTTGTCGGCGTGCCGCCGCCGACCGCGAGCTGCCAGATCGCGTACGCGACGCCGTCCGCGGCCCGGTTCAGGATGGTCGTGTTGATGTTGCTGGTGTTGTCGCAGGAGCGGTGGTAGCACCCGTCGTACGCCGCGCCCGCGGTGCCGCCCCACTTGCTGGCCTGCGCCGAGGTCTTGGTGTAGCTGGCGCCCGCCGCGTAGCCGGAGGTCTGGATGCCGGCGTTGGCGAACGAGTAGTCGTCGGAGCGGCCCTGCCCCTCGGTGTTCTCCTCCGGCGAGATGCCGAACGAGTCCCAGTACGCCTTCAGCGGCGCGGCGGTGGCCGAGGTGATCCGGTTGATGAAGTACCCGCCGTTGGGCGAGCCCACCATGTCGAAGTTGTAGTAGCCCTTGATGTAGCCGCGCTGGGTGGAGCTGAGCTGGTTGACGTAGTGCTTGGACCCCTGCAGGCCCTGCTCCTCGCCGTTCCACCAGGCGAACCGGACCCGCTTGGTCATGGTCGGGTTCTGCGCGGCCAGCACCAGCGCGTTCTCCAGCAGCACCGACGAGCCGGAGGCGTTGTCGTTGATGCCGGGGCCGGCGGCGACGCCGTCCAGGTGGGCGCCGAACATGACGACCTGGTCGGACGGGCCCTGCGGCCACTCGGCGATCAGGTTGTTGCCCGGGTAGGTGCAGGTGGAGCAGTTCTGCTCGGTGACCGTGTAGCCGGCGGCCTGGAGCTTGCCCTTGACGTAGTTGACCGACGCCGTGTAGCCGGCCGAGCCGGCGCGCCGGTTGCCGCCGTTGCTGGTGGCGATGGAGTTGAACTGGGTGAGGTGGGCCTGGATGTTGCTCAGGGAGACGTCCGGCGCGGCGAGCGCGGCGGCGGCCGGGGCGGGGGCGACGGCCGGAGCGGGCGCGGCGGAGGCGGTGCCGGCCAGGCTCGCCGTCGTCAGGGTGGCGACGAGGGCGAGCGCGAGGCTCGTGGTCGGCGTTCTGCGTCTCATGGAGACTCCTCGTGGGGGTTCGGCGGGCGGGGGTGCCGGGACCGGTGATCGGAACAGTTACATGTATCGATCGCACAGTCAACGGGCTGTCACATCCCACCGGCCCCCTCCCCCCACCGGGATGCCGCACACGCTCCATCCCTCCCCATTTCTCCCATGACGATCAAGGAGTTCGTGTCCGGGGCGCGGCGGCCCCGGGGACACGAACTCCTTGATCGACTGCAAAGAGGGGTGGGTCAGACCCGGCGGAGGACCGCCAGGAACATGGCGTCGGTGCCGTGGCGGTGCGGCCAGAGCTGCACCGTGGGACCGTCACCCAGGCCCGGCATGCCGGCCGGCAGCAGCGGCCGCGCGTCGACGAAATCGACGCCGAAACCGCACCGCCGGGCCGCCTCGGTCACCGTCACGTGCGTCTCCACCACGTGCGGCGAGCAGGTCACGTACGCGACCAGGCCACCCGGCCGGGCCGCCCGCAGCCCGGCGGTCAGCAGTTCCCGCTGCAACCGGGTCAGCGGCGGCAGGTCCGACGGCTGGCGGCGCCACCGCGACTCCGGACGGCGGCGCAGCGCGCCCAGCCCGGTGCACGGCGCGTCCACGAGCACCCGGTCGAAGTGCCCCTCCGGCAGCTTCGGGTCGCTGCCCACACTGCGTCCGTCGGTGTGCAGCACCGTCACCGGCAGCCCGCGGGTGGCCTGCTCCACCAGTCGTGCCCGGTGCTCGGCCACCTCGACCGCGGTGAGCCGGGCACCCCGGATCGCGGCGAGCGCGCCGAGCAGGCCCGACTTGCCACCCGGACCGGCGCACAGGTCCAGCCAGCGGCCGTCCGGGCCGTCCAGCGGCGCCACCGCCAGCGCGTCCGCCACCAGCTGGGAACCCTCGTCCTGCACGTGCGCGCGGCCGTCGGCCACCGCCGGCAGGTCACCCGGCGCGCCGCCGGGCAGGTAGACCGCGTACGGCGAGAACGCGCCGGGCGCGCCGCCCACCTCGTCGGCCAGCACCACCGGATCGGCCAGCCCCGGCCGGGCGCACAGGTGCACCGGCGGGCGCTCGTTGTCCTCGATGAGCAGCCGGGTCGTCTCCCCCATGTCGCCGCCGAGCGCCTCGGCGAACGACCGCACGATCCACTGCGGATGGCTGTACGCGAGCGCGAGGTGCCCGATCGGATCGGTCTCCTGCGCCGGGGCGAGCTTCCCCACCCAGGCGTCGGCGTCCCGGGTGGTGATCTCCCGCAGTACCGCGTTGGCGAACCCGGTGGCGCCCGGCCCCACCGACCGGACAAGGTCCACAGTGGAGGACACCGCGGCGTGCGCGGGCACCCGGGTGTGCAGGATCTGGTACGCCCCGAGCCGCAGCGCGTCGCGCACCGGCGGGTCGATGCGCTGCACGTCCCGCCCGGCCGCGTCGGTGACGATCGCATCCAGCGTGCCGGTGTGCCGCAGCGTGCCGTAGGTCAGCTCGGTGGCGAACGCGGCGTCCCGGCCGGTCAGCCCGGCCTCGCGCAGCATCGCCGGGAGCACCAGGTTGGCGTACGCGTCGTCGCGGTGCACCGCCGCGATCGCCTCGTACGCGATCTGCCGGGGCAGGTCGACTGCCGGACGGACCGGACGCCCGCTCCGCCGGTCCCCACCGAACCGGTCGCCGCCACGCCGGTCGCCGCCGGGCCGGTCCCCGCCCCGCCGGTCGCCGCGCTCACGGTCACCGCCGAACCGGTCGCCGGCACGGCGGTCCGCGGCGGGCCGGTCGGAACGCTGCCGGGCGCCGCGCTCACGGTCACCGAACCGGTCGTCGCCCCGGCGCTCGCCGCCGGGCCGGTCGCCGTGCTCACGCGCGTACCCCCCGGGACGCTCGCCCTCGACGGGCCGGTCCGGGCGCTGCGGCCCCGTCACGCGAACACCTCGCCGGCGGTGACCCGGGCGCCGCGCGCCCAGTCGCCGGCGGGCATGGCCTTCTTGCCGGCGGCGCGCACCTCGCCGAGGCGCACCGGCGTGGTGGCGGTGCCGACGAGCACACCGGACTTCTCCACGTGCAGCTCGCCCGGCTTCAGCTCCGGGCCGTCGGGCAGCGGCGTGACCGGGCCGAGCTTGACCCGGTCGTCGCGGAACGTGGTCCACGGGCCGGGCGCGGGTGTGCAGGCGCGGATGCGCCGGTCCACCGCGAACGCGGGGTCGCCCCAGCGGACCCGGGCGTCCTCCACCGTCAGCTTCGGGGCGAGCGAGACGCCGTCGGCCGGCTGCGGCACGGCCCGGGCGGTGCCGGCGCCGATCGCGTCGAGCACGGCGACAAGCAGCCCGGCGCCGGAGTGCGCGAGCCGTTCCAGCAGGTCACCGGAGGTGTCGGCGGGCCGGATCTCGTCGGTGACGGTGCCGTAGACCGGGCCGGTGTCCAGCCCCGCCTCCAGCTCGAAGACGCTGGCCCCGGTCAGTTCGTCGCCGTGCAGCACGGCGTGCTGCACCGGCGCGGCGCCGCGCCAGGCGGGCAGCAGCGAGAAGTGCAGGTTGATCCAGCCGTGCCGGGGGATCTCCAGCGCGACCGGCGGCACCAGCGCGCCGTAGGCGACCACCGGTACGCAGTCCGGCGCCAGCTCGCGCAGCCGGTCGAGGAACTCCGGCTCGCGCGGACGGGCCGGGGTGAGCACCTCGACGCCGTGCGCGTCGGCCCACGCGCCGACCGGCGAGCGGACCAGTCCCCGGCCGCGCCCGGCCGGGGCGTCGGGGCGGGTGACCACGGCGAGCAGCTCGTGCCCGGAGGCGGCGATCGCGTCCAGGGCGGGTACGGCGACGGCCGGCGTGCCGGCGAAGACCAGGCGCATCCGGGTCACCGCCCCAGACCGAACGGGTTGCCGGCGGCGTGCGGGCTGAGCTTGACCGTCGGCGGGGCGGCCTGGTCGTACCACTCGGCCTGGCGGATCGCCTTCATCGCCTCCTTGCGGCCGGCCGGGTCGAGCCGGTCGACGAAGAGCACGCCGTCGAGGTGGTCGGTCTCGTGCTGCACGCAGCGGGCCATCAGGCCGGTGCCGACGATCTGCAGCGGGTCGCCGTAGCCGTTGAAGCCCTTGGCGATCACGTTCTGCCGGCGCTTGGTGTCGAAGTAGAGCCCGGGGATGGACAGGCAGCCCTCCGGGCCGTCCTGCTCCTCCTCGTCGGGGAACTCCAGCACCGGGTTGACCAGGTGGCCGAGGACGTCGTCGACGTCGAAGGTGAACACCCGCAGGCCCACCCCGAGCTGCGGCGCGGCCAGGCCGGCGCCGCTCTGCTCGCGCATCGTGTCGGTCAGGTCGGCGATCAGCTTGCGCAGCTCGGCGTCGAAGTCGACGACCGGGTCGGCCGGCGTGCGCAGCACCGGATCGCCGAACAGACGGATGGGCTGGACGGTCACTCGGCGTGGCTCCTTGTCTGGGTCGAACGATGCGCGTCCAGTCTACGGAGTCGGCCCGGCCGCCCCGGGTCGCGTACCGGGAACGGTGACCGGGGCCGCCTCCCGCCCCACGGTCACCGGCAGCGTGGCGTGACCACGCAGGGTGAGCCGGACCCGCCGCTCGGGCCGGCCCGCCACCGCCAGCCCGGGCAGCCGGCGCAGCAGCAGCGGGAACGCCACCTGCGCCTCCAGCCGGGCCAGCGCCGCACCGAGGCAGTAGTGCGGCCCGGCGCCGAAGGAGAGCGGCGCGATCTGCGCCCGCCACGGGTCGAAGCGGGCCGGCTCGGGATAGCGGCGGGGATCACGGTTGGCCGCGCCGAGCAGCACGATGACCCAGCTCTCCGGCGGCAGGTCGACGTCGCCGTAGCGGGACGGCGCGGTGCTCATCCGCGAGGTGAGCTGCACCGGCGAGTCGTAGCGCAGCAGCTCGTCGACGTAGGCGGGGGCGAGGTCGGGCCGGTCGCGCAGCGCCGCCGCGACGCGCGGATGCTCCAGCAGCGCCACCAGGCCGTTGCCGAGCAGGTTGGTGGTGGTCTCGAAACCGGCCACCAGCAGCACGATCAGGTTGGCCAGCAGTTCGTCGCCGGAGAGCCGGTCGCCGCCGTCGTGGGCCTGGACCAGCGCGGTGGTGAGGTCGTCGGCCGGGGCGCGGCGGCGGGCCGCCACCAGCTCGGTGAAGTAGTCCCGCAGCTCGGTCGCGCCGCGGTCGGCCACCGCCAGCTCGTCGGCGGTGATCTCCGGTTCGAGCACACCGGTCAGGTCGGTGGCCCAGCGCCGGAACAGCGGCCGGTCCGCCGCCGGCACGCCGAGCAGCGCGCAGATCACGCCGACCGGAAGCGGGTACGCGAACGCGGCCATGAAGTCGACCGGCCCGTCGGCGGCGAGCATCGCGTCGACCAGCTCGTCGGCCTGCGCCCGCACCACGTCGCGCATGGCGGCGATCCGGCGCGGGGTGAACGCGCCAGCGGCCAGCCGGCGCATCCGGCTGTGGTCGGGCGGGTTGGTGCGCAGCATCGACCGGGAGATCGACAGCACCGCCGGGCTCTCCCGCCAGCCCGGCATGAACTGGTCGCGCAGCGCGTCGTCCATCACACCGAAGCGCGAGTCGCGCAGGATCGCGTCGGCCTCGGCATAGCCGGTGACCACGTAGAGGACCGGCCCGGCCTGGACCACCGGGCCGTGCGCGCGCAGCCGCTCGTAAGTCGGGTAGGGGTCGAGACGACCCTCGGGGGACATCAGCAGCGCGAGCGCGTCGGTCGGATCCACGATTCCGCCTCCCCAGGCATCGGAGGCCTTCATCATGCTCCGGCCCGCCGGATCGGTGAACCCGCACCGGCGAGGTGGCGGTGCCCCCGGCGGTCAGGCTCCGGCGCCCGGCTCCCCGGCTAGCACCGGGCCGCCACCGAGCAGCGCGTGCTCCGGCAGCGGCAGCGTGATGCCGTGCGCGTCCTCCCAGTCGTGGATGAGCCCCGGGCGGGCCTGCGCGGTGAAGAAGTCGACGGCGCTGATCCCGCCGACCACCGGCTCGTCCACCTCGGCGACCAGGCGGGCCGCGACCATCGGCAGGCCGGCGCGCACCGCGGCGCTGAGCCGCCGGTGCCCGTCGACGACGAAGAAGTACTCGCCGGTGTAACCGATGCTCAGCGGCTCCGGCTCGCCGTCGCTGTCGGCCGCCCCGGCGGCGGCGTCGGCGTCCCAGAGGCCGCGCAGCGTCGACACGTCCTCGGTGGGGTACACCCGGTTCGGGTCGAGCAGCAGCAGCGGCCGGCCGGCCCGCAGCACGTCCGCGCCGAGGCGGCCCTCGTAGACGTCGATGACGTGCGCGATGACCTGCTCCGGGTCGGCCCGGGTGGTGTCGCAGACCAGGTCGTAGTTGCGCAGGCGGGCCTTGTCGACGCCGTACCGCACGATGAACCGGCCGCGCTCGCTCTCGCTGCGCTCGCGCAGCTTGGCCCGCGCCTCCTCCAGCGAGGTGTAGCTCTCGGCCGGGCCGGACGGGCGGGCCAGCACGCGCCGGGCCGCCTCGGTCGGCTCGGTGATCATGTGCACCTTGAGCGCGTCGGTGAAGAAGTGCCAGGCCAGCCGGGAGTCCATGACCAGGGACTCGCCGGAGGCGGCGATGTCGCGCTGGAGCTGGTCGACGTACCCGTCGACGGCCTGGTCCAGCTCGGCGTGCAGGTTGAGCTGGAGGGCGGTCATCTGCCGCTCCTGGGCCATCTGGCGGTAGAGGTCGCCGACGCTGACCCGGCGCAGCCCGAGCCGCTTGGCGATCTCGACCGAGACGGTGCTCTTGCCACTGCCGAGGTCACCGTTGAAGACGATCGACTGACGAACGGTCACGACTGGTCCACCCCTGCTCACCGGCTGACTGACGACATCGAATCCGAGTCGGCCCGACGTGCTCTGGCACCCGCCGCGCCGCGTCCCGCGCGGGAAAACCGCGCGGCTGGGCATGACGGGCGATGCTATCACCGCCCGCTACTCGATTGCCGGACCAGGTGTGCGGCAAACCCCAGGTCACGACCGTGCGCGAGGGTCCGCGTGCGCACTGTCACGCGGACGCGTCCGATCAGAACAGAGTGAGCGGGTCGACCTGGAGCCGTACCGGGTCGGCCGCCTTGCGGGCGCTGCGCTGCCCGGCGGCGGCGTGCAGCGCCTCGGCCATCGCGGCGGCCCGGGACCGGGGCACGCGGACCAGCATCCGCTCCCGGCCCTCGTCGGCCGGCACCGGGCCGAGCACCTCGGCGTCGCCCGGCAGCCGGGCGCCGGCGAGCAGGTCGGCCACCGCCTCGGCCACGCCGGTGACACTCGCCATCCGTACCGCCGGAGGGAAGCCCAGCTCCCGCCGCTCGGCCAGTTCCCGGGCCGCGAACCAGGCGGAGTCCCACCGCAGCAGCGCCTGCACCGGGGCCAGCGCGCCGTCGGCGACCACCACCACCCGGCCACCTGCCGTACCGGGCCGGGCCAGCGCGGCGGCGGCCATCCACCGCCGCAGCGCCTCCTCGCCGGCCCGCAGGTCGGCCCGGGTCAGCAGCGCCCACGAGTCCAGCAGCAGCACCGCGCCGTAGCCGCCCTCGGCGACCGGCTCGGCGCCCGGTGTGGCGATCACCAGCCCGGCTCCGCCCGGCACGCTCGCCAGCACCTCCTCCCGCCCGGAGGTGCGCACCGGCACGCCGGGGAACGCCCGGCCCAGTTCCTCGGCGGTCCGCCGGGCGCCGGTCACCGAGGCGCGCAGCCGCCGCCCGCCGCACTCCGGGCAGGCGTACGCGGCGGCCACC